>JADCHX010000017.1 GCA_020248265.1 Rhodocyclaceae bacterium | reverse complement strand
TCAATCGCGAAAAGCCTCGGGATAGGCGCCTTCCCGACGCGCATCGTGACCGACCGCCCTACAATCCGGCACACGCAGTGCCGGAAAAACGGCATCGGTCACGATCACCGGAATCGTCGGTCACGTTCGCCGGAATACGCACGCGATCGCCCGAGATCTGCCAGGGTGTCGTCAGGCTGGACGATTGCGTCGGACTCTCGACCCTGGTCGACTGGAAGCGCGTCGAGCGCTACCGAATCTGATTCTTCGAGCGTCTCGTCGCGATCGCCGCGCCCGGTGGATGGCGTTCACCCGCCGCATGAACCTGTGTACAGTGACGCCAAAGTCGTGTCGCCTGCAGGCAACGCGCATTCGTTCCGTTCAGACCCGAGATCAACCAGGAGGATCGACCATGGATCAGACCACCGCTCGCCCCGGCGCCCCCCTCGAGCGCCTGCATGCCAGTCGTCGCGAGTTCCTCACCCGCATCGCGCAGGCGAGCGCGGCGCTTGGCGGCAGCGCGATCGCCGGCTCGGCCGTGGCGCAAGCGCCCGCCGATGCCGGGGCCGGCATCTCGAACGCCACGATCATGGCCGGCAAGGATTCAGTGCTGGCGATCCATTCCGAGCGTCCGCTGACCGCCAGCGTGCCAGCCGAGCACCACAACTTTCTCGTGACGCCGACGCGGCGCATGTTCGTGCGCAACAATCTCAATACGCCTGATGTCGATGCTTCGAAGCATGTGCTGACCGTGCGTGGCCTGGTCGATCGCGAACTGACCCTGACACTGGACGATCTGCGCAAGATGAACGTCTGGGAACAGCAGGCGATGCTCGAGTGCGCGGGCTCCGGGCGCACCGCGTTTCGTCCCACGCCGCGCGGAACACCATGGTCGGAGACTGGCGGCATGGGCTGTCCGAAGTGGACGGGTGTCAGCCTCGCCGAAATCCTGCGCATGGCTGGCGTGCGAAACGGAGCGGTACATGTAGCGTTCTTCGGTGTGGACCGCGGCCCGTTACCCACCATCCCGCCAGTAGTGCGGTCGATTCCGATGGCCAAGGCCATGGAACGCCACACCATGATCGCCACGGGAATGAATGGCGAGACGCTCACGCCAGTGCACGGAGCGCCGATGCGCAGCCTGGTTCCCGGCTGGGTGGGCTCCGCGTCGATCAAGTGGGTGACGGCGATCGAAGTGCTGCCCGCGCCGTTCAAGGGCACCTACATGGATGACAGCTACCGCGTGCCGGGTACCCCGGTCTCCCCGGGTGAGAAGATGCCAGCCGATGCGATCAGCACCGAAGACTGGCCGGTCAAGTCGATGATCACCTTCCCCGGTCCGAACGCCCGGTACCGCCGGGGGCAGGTCGTGGCGATCGAGGGTCGGGCCTGGGTGGGCGAGTCGTCGATCCGCCGCGTCGATCTCTCTTTCGACGAAGGTGTGACCTGGCAGCGCGCATCCCTCGACCGGCGAGGCGATCGCTTCGCCTGGCGCCGGTTCAGCCTCGATTACATGCCAGAGAAGAGCGGGTACCAGACGGTACTGGCGCGCGCCACCGATGATCGCGGCAACGCCCAGCCGTTCCTGCCGGCGTGGAATCCGCTGGGTTACTACTGGAACGGCGTACATCGCGTCGGCTTCACGGTGGAGGCCTGAGCGATGCCGCGATGCTCTGCTCCCCGACGGGCACGCGTGCCCGCCTTTCTGGGTCCGATGCTCACGGCAGTTCTGCTTGCCAGCGCGCCGATCGGCGCGCAGGCCCCGGCCACGCCCGAGCCCACTCTGGTGCCCGGTCCGGGCATGGAACTCACCATGCAACGCTGCGTGATCTGCCATGAGGCCCAGCACATTACCCGGTCGCGCCTGACGCGCAGCGAGTGGCTGGAGAACACCGAACTGATGATCAAGCGCGGCGCGCCGGTGGCAGCCAGCGAGATCGCGCCGATCGTGGACTACCTTTTTGCCTTTTACGGGCGCAACGACGACGGCAGTGCGCGCCCGCGGCCAGCGGGCGGAGCCGCTGCAGCTTCCGGCGCCGCGCCGTCGGCAAGCGGATCGCGCGATGTCCAGACGCTGCTCGCCACCTACGGCTGCACCGGATGTCACGCAGTCGATCGCAAGATGGTGGGCCCGAGCTTCCGGGAGGTGGCCCACCGATTCGGCAGCGAGACGGGTGGCGATGCGCGGGTTGCGCGGCGCATCCGCGAAGGGGGTGCCGGAGACTGGGGAGCGATCCCGATGCCGCCCCATCCGGCGATCAACGACGCCGAACTGCGTTCGCTGGTGACCTGGGTGTTTGCCCAGCGATGATGGAGCCGATCGATACCCGCTCGGGATGTCTGGTCCCGCCCGATCAGTGCGGCTCCGGCTACGGGGTTGAACGGATCGGCGCCCCTCCGCCATCCGAGTAGCGTTTCACCCAGGCCGGAAATTGCTGCGCAGGCATCGGCCTGGCAATGCCGAAACCCTGAGCGAACTCGCATCCCATCTCCTGGAGCAGCGCTTGATGGCCCGCAGTCTGCACGCCCTCGGCAACACAGCGCAGCCCCAAGGCATGGGCCAGATCGATCACGCCGCGCACGATCAGGGCGTCACCCGGCTCCGTCAGCATCTGCTGCACGAAGGAACGATCGATCTTGAGCAACGAAACCGGCAGCTGGCGCAGGTAGGCGAGCGACGAGTAACCAGTGCCGAAATCGTCGAGGGCGAAGCTCACCCCCGCTTCGCGGCAGGCGCGCATCGTGGCTTTCACCTGGTCGAGGTCATGCATGGCCGCAGACTCCAGCACCTCCAGCCGCAGAGCTCCGGTCGGCAACTGGGGATAACTGCGCAGGCGGGTACAGAGACGCGTGCTGAAGGCTGGATCGCGCAGTTCGCGGGCCGATACGTTCACGCTGATCCCTTCGCACAGGCCGTCATTCAGCCATCGGGAGCCCCAGTGGAGCGCCTGCTCCATCACCCAGTCGCCGAGCTCGAGGATGGCGGGATCGTGCTCGATCAGGGGTAGCCACTCCCCCGGCAGCAGCAGGCCCTGGTCGACGGTGGCCCAGCGCACGAGAGCCTCTACCGCGAACACCCTGCCGGTGGCGAGGTTGACCATTGGCTGCACGAACAGGCGCAGTTCACCCTTGCCGATGGCAGAGCGGATGGCAAGGATGCGGGCATGGCGCAGATGCTCACGTTGTTCGAAGCTGGCATCGAAGATGTGAATCCGGCTGCCACCCGCGCGCTTGGCGGCGTACATGGCCTGATCAGCCTGGCGCAGCAGCAGGTCCGGATCGGCGTCGTCCGGGGGCACGAGGCGCAGGCCGAGGCTGGTGCCCATCGCCACGCAATAGCCGTCGCTCATCATGCAGGGCTCGGCGACCAGGCCCAGGAGAGCTTCGGCGCGCTCAAGCAGCCGCTGCTGGCTTTCCAGTTCAGGCAGCACCACCACGAATTCATCACCACCCAGACGGGCCACTGTCTCGCCGGGATGCATGCTCTGGCGCAGGCGCGTGGCCATCACGGCCAGCAGCTCGTCGCCGACGGCGTGGCCATAGCGGTCGTTGATTCGCTTGAAGGCGTCAAGGTCGAAGTAGCCCACGGCCAGGAGTCGGCCGCTCAGGCGCGCTTTCGCCAGGGCTTCCTCCAGGCGCCGGCCGAGCAGGGCGCGATTGGGCAGACCGGTGAGCGGATCCTCAAAGGCCATCTGCTCGAGGCGCTGATCGATCTGCCTTCGCTCGAAGCCCTGGGCGAAACTGCTTACCACGATCCGCAGCACCGCCACCTCTTCCTCGCTCCAGGAGCGGCTGCCGCGCACGTGGTCGAAGCCGGCGAAGCCATCGAGCTGGCCACGACGGACCAGTGGCAGCACCAGCAGCGAGTGAATGCCCTGGGCCTCGAGCAGTTGTCGCGTGCTCTCGCCCTCTGGCGGCAGGTCGTCGAGGCTGGAGAGGTTGATGGCCCGTCCGGCCCGCATCTCATCCATCCACCATGGGACCAGGTCGACAGGCAGCTCCTGGAGGTGCTCGATCTGCGGCTCCACCCCGGGGGCACACCACTCATGGGTATTGCACACCACACCCTGCGCGGCGCGGTACTCAAAGACGTAGGCCCGGTCGACGTCGAAAAGTTCACCAATGGCCGCCAGGGTGCGGTTGATGTTGGCGTCGAGGGAACTGCTCGGTTCAGAAATGAAATCCCTGGCTGTGCTGGCGATCAGTGACAGCAACTCCGATCGGAGGGACCCCATGGCTTGAGTTCCAGAGACTCCACGTTTTGGCATGTCGCGCGCGCTGGCAACACCGTCGACGATCGCGCCTGCCAGCACCTGGTCGATGAGATTCAAGGGTGTGCGGGCGCTGCCGCGCCGGCAGTTACTGGAAGCGTGGCGAATGCCGCCGATCAGCCAGCGGTCATCAGCTCCGACGCCCGCTTCACAGACTTCACGATGTTGACGTAGCCGGTGCAGCGGCAGATGTTGCCCTCGAGCCCGTGCAGGATCTGCTCGTCGGTCGGTTTCGGATACCGGCGCAGCAGGTCGGTCACCGCCATCACCATGCCGGGGGTGCAGTAGCCGCACTGCAGCCCATGGCACTCCGAGAAGGCCTGCTGCACCGGATGCAGCGCCTCGCCATTGGCCATGCCCTCGATCGTAGTGATCTTCGCGCCGCTGACCTGCACCGCGAGCAGCGTGCAGGATTTCAACGCGCGGCCATCGACCAGCACGGTGCAGGCACCGCACTGGGTCGTGTCGCATCCGACATGGGTGCCGGTGAGTTGCTGTGCATCGCGCAGGAAGTTCACCAGCAACGTGCGGTCTTCGACGTCGGCGGAGACCGCCTTGCCGTTCAGGGTGAGTTCGATTCGGCTCATGTTCGTTCAGCCCAGCAGTTCGTTGACCGCGCGCGCCGCCATCACCCGGCACAGCTGTGCCCGGTACTCGCGGGTGGCATGGATGTCTTCGGAGAAATGCGACGCATCGAGCGCCAGGCCGTCGAGCGCCTTCGGCGACATCGACTTCGCCAGCGCTGCCTCGGCCTCGGCCCAGCGGAACACGCCATTGCCGGCGCCGGTCACCGCGACGCGCACGCCACTGCCGGTCTCGACCACGAACACGCCGGACATCGCATAGCCGGTGGCCGGATGCGCGAACTTCACGTAGCCCGCACGACGCGGCACCGGGAAACGCACCGCGGTGACGATCTCGCCTTCGGCCAGCGCGGTGGTGAACAGGCCCTGGAAGTAGTCGTCCGCCGCGATCTGCCGCAGGTGGGTGACTACGGTGGCGCCCAGGCCCAGCACGCCCGCCGGGTAGTCGGCGGCCGGATCGTTGTTGGCGATCGAACCGCCAATGGTACCCATGTAGCGCACCTGCGGATCACCGATGCCGCGCGCAAGCTTCGCCAGCGCCGGTATGGCCGCACGCACGACCTCGGATTCCTGGACCTGGTCATGCGTGGCGGCCGAACCGACGACCAGCGTGTCGCCCTCGCGCGCGATCGACTTCAGCTCGCCGAGCGGACCGACATGCACCAGGTGCGAGGCCTGTGCCAGCCGCTGCTTCATGGTCGGCAGCAGGGTCATGCCACCCGACATCAGCCGCGCATCGCCATTGGCCGCGAGGAAACCGGCCGCTTCAGCGACCGACTTCGGCCGCACGTATTCGAACTCGTACATTCAGTACTCCTTGTGTGCGACGGTCGGTGTACGGAGGGTCATTTCAGCCCGCCGGCGGCGACGATCGCATGCCAGACGCGGCTGGACGTGAACGGCATGTCCATCGGCGGCACGCCGAGCGGGCGCAGTGCGTCGGCCATCGCATTGGACATCGCGGAAATCGAACCGGTGCAGCCCGACTCGCCGACGCCCTTGGCCCCGAGCGAGTTGATCTTGCTCGGGATGCAGTTCTCGTCGATCACGATGTGCTTGAGCATGCCGACGCGCGGCATCGTGTAGTCCATGAAACTGCCGGTCATCAGCTGGCCGGTCTGTTCGTCGTAGATCGCCTTCTCGCAGAACACCTGTCCCACGCCCTGCAGCACGCCGCCATGCACCTGCCCTTCGACGATCGTGTGGTCGACCGCATGGCCGCAGTCGTCCACCGCGACATAGGACACGATCTCGGTGGTGCCGGTGAGCGGGTCGATCTCGACCTCGGCGATATGGCAGCCGGTCGGGAAGGTGGAACCGATGGTCGCCTCGGCCTGTGTCTTCAGACCTTCCGGACGCCGCGCCAGTTCGACCAGCGTGGTCGACTTGCCGCTCACCCGATCGGTCAGGGTGCCGGCTGCGTAGTCGATCTGCGACGGCTCGGTATCGAACATCGCGGCGGCCGCCGATTTCGCGACCTCCACCAGTTTGAGTCCGGCGAGCTTGCACACGCTGCCGGCGCCGACAAGCGAGCGCGAGCCGCCGGTATGGTTGCCGATCAGCACATGGTCGGGCGAGCCTTCATGCAGCAGCACGTTCGCAGTATCGATACCCATCGCATCGGCGATCACCTGCGTGAACGTGGTTTCGTGCCCCTGCCCCTGCGCATGGGCAACGGTGTAGGCATGTACCACGCCGTTGGCGTCGACCTCGATGTCGACCTGATCCTTCGGGAACACGCCGGCGCCGGTGTTCTCGATGAAAGTGGCCATGCCGATGCCGCGCAGCATGCCGCGCGCCTTCGCCGCTGCGCGGCGAGCGGGGAAGCCCTTCCAGTCGGCGAGCAGCACCGCCTTCTCGAGCGAGCCCGGAACGTCGGTCGCTTCATACGTCGTGCCGGTCGGCGTCTTGTACGGGAACTGGTCGAGGCCGATGGCGTTGCGCCGGCGCAGGTCGGCCGGATCGACGCCCAGCTTCGCCGCAGCCTCGTCGACCAGGCGCTCGATCATGTAGTTCACGTCGGGCCGACCCGCGCCACGGTAAGGGGCGATCGGCGAGGTGTTGGTGAACACCGCGCGCCAGCGGCCATGCATCGCCGGGATGCGGTAGACGCCCGACAGCAGCACCACCGGGTTGCGCGTGTGGCTGGCGATGCCGGCCGGGGTGATGAAGGCGCCCATGTCGGCGACCCAGTCGAGCTGGATCGCGGTGAAGCGGCCGTCCTTGTCGACCGCCAGCTTGCCGGCGATCTGGTTGCTGCGGCCATGGTAGTCGCTGGCCAGGCATTCGGAACGCGTGCCGGCCCAGCGTACCGGCCGGCCGAGCGTCTTCGCGGCCAGCATCACCGCGCAGTGTTCGGGATAGTGCGGGCTGCGATTGCCGAAGCTGCCGCCGACATCCTGCGCATGGATGGTCAGCTTGCTCTCGGGAATGCCGGCGGCAAACGAGACCTGCAGGCGCATCGCATTCACGCCCTGGGTAACCGAATACAGATGGTAGTGGTCGTTCGCGGCATCGTAGGTGGCCGCGCAGCAGCGCGGCTCCATCGGGCTGGGAATCACCCGCGTGCTCTCGACCGCCAGTTCAACGACGGTGGCGGCAGAAGCCATCGCCGCATCGACGGCGGCGCGGTCGCCAGCCTCGCCGACCCAGCACAGGTTGCCCGGCGCGGTTTCATGGATAACCGGAGCACCGCCATCGAGCGCCCGGCCGGCATCGACCACATGCGGAAGGTCACGGTACTCGACCTCGATCGCCTCCAGCGCGTCCATGCCGGCGGCGACCGAATCGGCCACCACCATCGCCACCGTCTCGCCGACGAAACGCACCCGCCCGTCGGCGAACGCGCTGCGCGCCGGCACGCGCGGCGGCTCGCCGTCGGTGCCCTTGAGCGCGAGCATGCACATCACCTTCACCATGCCGGCGGCCGTGCTGTCGGCGGCGGTGAATACCCCGTGCACGCCGGGCATCGCCTTCGCCGCCTCGGTGTTCAGGGAAACGATCTCGGCATGCGCGCGATCGCTGCGCAGGAACACGGCATGCAGCTCGCCGGCGAACGTGCGATCTGATGTGTAGAGGCCGTGGCCGGTCACCAGCCGGCGGTCTTCCTTGCGCTGGAACGGGGCGTGGGGCGTGTGCGCGTGATCGGGCATGAGCGTGCTCGTCCGGAGTCGACTGGGACCCGGATTATCACCCAGTCCGGCCGATTCGAGCGTTGCCCGCTCTCCCGCGGCGGCGGTTCAGCGCCGCCCCGCGCGGAAGATCGCCATCAGCTCGCGCAGGTCGCCAAGGTCCTCCAGCCGGTCGACCAGTGCGGCCACGCGGGCGGTGGTGGCCGGCTCGAACCACCCCGCCGCCGCCTCCTGCAGCTTGCCGACGATCTGCGCGCGGTCGAGCGGATTGCCCGGGTCTCCCAGCGCTTCGCTGCGCGCCTCGCGCAGGACCCGTCCGTCGGCCATCGTGATCTCGACCGATGCCGCGTTGCCGGCCAGCGCCGCATCGGCCTCGACCTGTACCCGGTCGCGCGTGAACGCATCGACCGCCGGGTCCGCGTAGCGCGCCGGGAGGAACTGGTCGAGCCAGCAGCAGCGGTCGTGGAGGATGATCGCCGCGATGTACGGTGCCGACAGCAGTGCCTTGAACTTGTCGCTCCAGGGCAAGGTACCGTGCATGTCGAATACCGCTTTCGACAGCCCGATGCGCACGCGCGCCACGTCGGCCGCCTGCACGCCCTGCCCTTCGACCAGCGCAAACAGCGCGGTGATCATCGCCTGCAGCGAACTGCCCGCCGGCCAGCGGCGCAGTGCCAGTTCTTCCAGCTTCCAGGCCTCGCCCAGGCCGCCGGTGACCTCGCCGGGCAGGCCGCCGTTCGCATAGGCATTGAACAGGCCACCATCCGGGTGCGCGAGGATCTCGGCGCTGGCGCGGAACCCTTCGGTCGCCAGCAGTGCCGCCATCAGGCCGGACAGGCTGCCGCGTGCCTGATGGAACTTGATGGTCGGCGTACCCCAGTGCGCGAAGGTGCCGGCGGACTGGCTGCCAGCGAGCGCGAACGCATGGCACTGTCGCCCTGCATCCAGCCCGAGCAGGCTGCCGGCCGCGGCTGCAGCCCCGAACGGGCCGACCACCCCGGGCGAATGCCAGCCGCGCCGGCGGAACTCGGGGTAGTCCATCGCGCGGGCGACTCGCACCGACACTTCGAGCCCGGCAGCGATCGCGGTGAGCAGGGCCTTGCCGCTGCGACCCTCGCGTTCGGCGATCGCCAGCGCGGGCGGCACGACCTGCGGCGTCGTGTGGAACAGCGTCGGGCGGTGCACGTCGCAGACCGTGACCGCGGTGACGAGATAGCCGTTGGTCAGCACGGCACCGGCCAGGGAACTGCCGCCACCGGTGAGCAGCGTGGCTTCGTCGGAGCGGCCGAGCGCACCGGCCAGTGCGCCGATCTGGGCGGTCTCGTCCCCGGCGCGCCCGGCGATCGCACTGGCGAGCGAATCGAGCAGGATATCCTTAACCCGCTCGCGCACGCGCACAGGGATCGCGTCGGCCTGCAGGCCGGCGGTAAACGCGGCCAGCACCGCAGTCGGGCCGGGTGCGGCGGCGCCACCGGTATCGCCCGCTGTGGCACGGAGCGGCCCGGAGGCCTGTGTATGGGGTGCAGCGGACATGATCGACGCTCCGGCGGTTGCGGTTGCGGTTGTGGTTGTGGTCGCGGCAAGGGCCGGACGAGCCGGCGATGCGCAGTCTACCCGCGCGACATCGCGGTACGCAGCCTGCCCGCATGCGTTGCATAATTCCGACACGAGTGCTCCGACGACCGGCTGCGCTGCCTGCCGAGGTCACCGCCAGATGCCCCTGCCCCACCTGCAACGCTCAGAATCGTTCTTGCGCGCTGCCCTCGTCCGGCGCATGCCAGGGGTGGCTGCGCTGGCCGCGGCGCTCGCGTTCGGCACGCTCGGGGCGATCGCGCTGCCACCGGGTGCAGTGGCCGCCGACCTGATCGAGATCCAGCGGCTCGCCCGCGAGAACGATCCGCAGTTCGCCGCGGCCCGAGCCGGCTGGATCGCCAGCCGCGAACGATTGCCGCAGGCGCGCTCCGGGTTGCTGCCGTCGCTTTCGCTGTCGGGCAGCGCAAACCGGAACGACACCAACGCAACGCTGCTCGGCGCCGGCAATCCGTTCTTCCAGCCGGGCGGGCGCCGATTCGACACGACGTCATTGAACCTGCAGGTGATCCAGCCGGTATTCCGCCCGGCCACCCGCGTGCAGTACGACCAGGCCGGCATCCAGCTCGAACAGGCGGACCTGCAACTGCTGCTCGCAAGCCAGGACCTCACGCTGCGCGCCGCACAGGCTTTCTTCGACGTGCTGTCCGCCCAGGAAGCGCTGGCGGTGGTCGAGTCGCAGAAGCGCGCGATCGGCGAACAGCTCGCTCAGGCCAAGGCGAACTTCGAGGTCGGCACGGCCACCATCGTCGACTACAACGAAGCGAAGGCGCGCTTCGACCTGGCTTCGTCACAGGAAATCGCCGGGCGCAACGACCTGGAAGTACGCCGGCAGGCCCTGCAGCAGGTGATCGGGCGGCTGCCGCCGACCGACCTGAGGCCGTTGCGCGACACTGCGGTACTGGCGCCCCCGGCACCGAATGACATCGAACAGTGGTCTGGTCAGGCGCGAGACAACGCGCTGACGGTGCGCATCCAGCAGGCCTCGGTCGAACTGGCGCGCCGCGAAATCGATCGTCAGCGCGCCGGGCATCTGCCGACCCTGGATGCGGTCGGCTCCGCGGGCAACAGTCGGGCTGGCGCCAGCCCGACCTCCTCCATCGGCACCGACGTGACCCAGGTCGTGCTCGGCCTGCAGCTGAGCGTCCCGCTGTACCAGGGCGGCGCGATCGATTCACGGGTACGCGAGGCCGTCGCCAACCGGGAGCGCGCGCTGCTGGATGTCGAGACGGCGCGCCGCGCCGCGGTGCTGGCGGCACGCCAGGCGTATCTGGGCGTCACCAGCGGCATCAGCCAGGTGAACGCGCTGCAGGCGGCGATGGAATCGGCGGGCATCTCCCTCGAATCGACGCAACTGGGCCTGAAGGTCGGCGTGCGCACCCAGGTCGATGTCCTCAACGCCCAGCAGGCGTTCTTCAACGCACGGCGCGACCTGGTGCTCGCACGCTACTCGACGCTGCTGTCCGGCCTGCGGCTGCAGGCGGCGGTCGGCGACCTCCAGGACGACGACCTGCAACCGATCAACGCGCTGCTGCGCTGAACGCAGCGCCTGCGGTGGCGCCCGTGGCGCCGTGCGCGCAGAATACGCCGCGCCGCGGTCGGCTGCCCTGCCGTCCATCACCTGCACGAACCGAAGGATTCACGATGTCCGCGAAACCCATGCGTCTCGGCATGTTCATGATGCCGCTCCACCCCGCCCATCGCGCGCCTTCCGTCACCCTGGAAGAAGACCGCGAAGCGGTGATGCTGGCCGACCGGCTCGGCTTCCACGATGCATTCGTGGGCGAGCACCTGACCGAGAAGAGCGAAAACGTCACCAACAGCTTCATCTTCCTGGCCACGCTGATCCATTCGACACGGCAGATCCGCCTGGGCACCGGCACCTCCAACCTGTCGCACAGCCACCCGACGCTGATCGCCTCGCATGCGGCGATGTTCGACCACATGGCGCGCGGCCGGTTCATCTTCGGCATCTCGCCCGGCGCCCTGTCGTCGGATGCCGAAGCGCTCGGCATGCTGTCGGAAGACCGCAACAAGCTGTTCGCCGAATCGATCGACGTGATCCTCGAGATCTGGAAACGCAACGCGCCCTACGAGATCGACCTGCCCGACAACCGGTTCAAGGTGTCGACCGCGAAGACCTCGGTGGCCGAGATCGAGCGCGGCGAGATGTACAAGCCGTACCAGTTGCCGCGGCCGGAGATCGTCGGCACCGTCGTCGCGCCGTTCTCGAAGGGCGTGATCGCGATGGGCCAGCGCGACTTCCATCCGATGTCGGCCAACTTCCTTCTGTCGAAGTACCTGAAGAGCCACTGGACGAACTACGAGCAGGGCAAGCGCAACGTCGGGCAGGTCGCCGACATCGCCGACTGGCGCATCGCACGGACGATCTTCGTGGCCGACGACGAAGCGACCGCACGCCGCTACGCGATCGAATCGCCCGACAGCCCCTACCGCTACTACTGGAAGCTGCTGCTGAAGAAGATGATGCTGTCGAAGCGGCACGCGATCTTCAAGGATAGCGAGGCACAGTCGGACGCCGAGCTCACCATCGAGTACATGCTCGACAAGCTGGTGCTCTGGGGCACGCCCGACCGCGTCGCCGAACGCATCCTCGAGCTGCGCGAGGAAGCCGGTCCGTTCGGCGAGATCGTCTACGCCAACATGGACTGGGTGGACGAGAAGCTCGCGCGGCGTTCGATCGAACTGATGGCCACCGAAGTGATGCCACGGGTGAATGCGGCGATCACCGGTTCGACGACTTCCGCAAAGGCGGCCTGAACGAAGGCAGCCCGGGCACCTGCCCGGGCGCGGCTTCAGCCCGCGCTGACCCTGAAGCCCGCGAGTTCCTGCGGGTCGAGCTGTTCGATCAGGTGTGTCTCCCACGCGAGGTACTGCATCGCAGCCTCGCGGTTGCCCTCGTGCCGGTCGTGCACGAAGAACAGGTAGTCGATGCAGTCGGCGTTGGACGGCAGGTCCGGCGTCGACTCAACCGGCAGGCCGGCCGCCTGCCAGGCCGCGAAGCCGCCAGCCAGCAGCGACACTTCTGCCTCACCCGCTGCCGCGAGGTCGAGCGAAGCCGCACGTGCCACGTCCTCTTCGTCGGCGAGCAGGACGATCGGCCGTCCGCCAGCCGCCTTCACCACGGCATCGAGCCGCGGCCGGATCGCCCATACGGCGCCGCGCGGATGGCCCTTGCGGTGCGCCATGCCCGGCCGAAGGTCGACCAGCAGCGCAGTGCCGACCTCGGAGGGCGTAACCGCGCCGAGCCGGGGCAGCGCGGCCGGAGCCTGCGCCGGTGCCGGCCGCGCAGCGAGCTTCGCCGCCACGCCCTCGCGCAGCACCTGTGCATCGTGGCCGAGCTGACGCAGCCACATCGCCACCACCGGTGCACGCACGCCATCGCCATCGACGAGGATCACCCGCGCGCCTTTCACCCCCACCCACTGGTCGGTCGACTGGATCAGCTGGCCGCCCGGCGCATGCACCGCGCCGGGCAGGCTGCCGGCGGCGAACTCGTCCTCGGTGCGCACGTCGAGCAGGAAGGTGCAGCGTGCCCCATCCGCCAGCTGTCGATCGGCTTGCGCGGCATCGATCGACGGCACGGCGAACCGTTCCATCAGCTTCGCCGCCTGCGCGCGCAGCGGCGCGAGGTCGGCCGGCGCTGCCGGGTAGCGGCGGTCGGCACCGCGCTCGAGTTCAAGCCCGGACAGGAACCAGCCCTGGGTGCCGTCCTTCAGCGCGACGACGCGGTTGGCGATGCCGAAGTGGCGCAGCGTCTGGGCACCGATGATCGAACGGGTGCGCCCCGCACAGTTGACCACCACGGTGGTCGACGGATCCGGCGCAAGCTGGCCGATGCGCAGTGCCAGCTCGCCGTTGGGGCAGCAGATGCCACCGGGAATGTTCATCTTGCGGTACTCGCTCCACGGCCGGCCGTCGACGATCACGAAATCGTCGCCGCGCTGCTTCATCGCCACCAGCTCCTCCGCGGTGATGCGCGGCGTATCGCAGGCATGTTCGACCAGCTCGCCGAAGGTCTTGCTCGGCACGTTGACGCCGGCGAACAGCTGGAATCCCGCCTGCTGCCAGGCCGGCGCGCCGCCGTCG
This sequence comes from Rhodocyclaceae bacterium, assembly GCA_020248265.1. Taxonomy (NCBI): domain Bacteria; kingdom Pseudomonadati; phylum Pseudomonadota; class Betaproteobacteria; order Rhodocyclales; family Rhodocyclaceae; species Rhodocyclaceae bacterium. The sequence goes on along the minus strand of JADCHX010000017.1, from coordinate 52,254 downwards.
AGCACCTGCACGTTCGAATAGCCGAGCGCCTCCGCGCGGGCCGCGGCGCGCTGCGCCACCCCGTCGCCGTCGTCGAGCAGCACCATGCGCACGCCCGGTCGCGGCGCCAGCCGCTCAAGATCGAGCTCGAACCGGCTGTAGGGCAGCGGCACCGCGTAGAACGGATGGCCTTCGCCATACTGACCATGCTCGCGCACATCGAAGAAGGCGATCTCGGCGCCATCATGCAACCAGCTCTTGAGGGTCTTCGGATCGACGGTACGGGTCATGGTCATTCAGCCGGAAAGGAAAGGAGAGATCAGCAGGAGCGAGAAGAACTGGATGCGGTGGCCGGCGAACGCGGCGCGACGGGCACGATAGTCTGCCTGAATCTTCGTTTCGCGGATCGCACGCGCAGGACGGCTCGCTTGAGGCAGCGGGGGCGCCAGCGTAGGCTTGTCTCTTTTGTGCGAGTGCATCCATGAGCGACAGCACCAGTAGCGACAGCACCATGAGCGACAGCAGCAACCCTTCCAGCCCCGCGCGCGACCTGCGCGGCAGCCGCCACAAGGACACGCTGGTGGGCCATGCGGCACGCGACCCGGTGCGCTTCTCCGGCATGGTGAACCCGCCGGTGTTCCGCGGCTCCACGGTACTGTTCGAGGACACCGCCACCTACGAAGGGCGCGACCCCGACGACTACAAGGTGATGCGCTACGGCGTGCACGGTACGCCCACCACCTTCGCATTCGAGGCGGCGGTCGCGGAACTGGAGGGCGGCCATGCAGCCGTCGCGGTGCCCTCCGGCCTCGCCGCGATCACCGCGGCGCTGTCGGCCTACGCGAAGAAAGGCAGCCACCTGCTGGTCACCGACAGCGCCTACGGCCCGGCGCGCAACTTCTGCGACAGGCGACTGGCGTCCTGGGGCGTCGATGTCGAGTACTACGACCCGGCCATCGGCAGCGGCATCGGCGCGCTGATCCGGCCCGATACCTGCGCGGTCTACTGCGAGGCGCCGGGTTCGATGACGTTCGAGATGCAGGACATACCCGCGATCGCTGCCGCCGCCCATGAGAAGGGGCTGCCGGTGCTGGCGGACAACACCTGGGGAACGCCGTACTTCTTCCGCGCATTCGACCACGGCGTGGACGTCTCGATCCACGCCGGCACCAAGTACATATCCGGCCACTCCGACACCCTGATCGGGGCGATCGTCACCAACGCGGCGCACTGGCTGCCGGTACGCCGCAGCGTGGCCGACTTCGGCATGTGCGTGAGCCCGGACGACTGCTGGCTCGCGCTGCGCGGCCTGCGCACCATCGGCGTGCGCATGCGGCACCAGATGGAGAGCGCGATCGCCGTCGCGCGTTTCCTGGATGCGCATCCGCGGGTGTCGCGCGTGCTGTTCCCGGCGCTCGAGAGCGACCCCGGGCATGCGCTCTGGAAGCGCGACTTCGACGGTGCGGCCTCGCTGTTCGGCGTGGTCCTGAAGCCGGCGACCGACGAGTCGGTCGCGGCCATGATCGATTCGCTGCAACTGTTCGGCATCGGCTCGAGCTGGGGCGGCTACGAAAGCCTGGCGATCCGCGCGAAGATGATCACGCGCACCGCGACGCCCTGGAACCCCGAAGGGCCGATGGTGCGCATCCATGTCGGTCTGGAGCACCCGCAGGACCTGATCGACGACCTCGCACGCGGCCTCGACCTCCTGTCCATGCAGTAGCGGCGGCAGTCCGGCCGGCGCCGTGCAGGCCGGCTTCCTGCTAGTCTCGAAGGCCATCCGAACGAAGAATCTCGAACCGATGACCACGCTCGATCCGGCAGGCCGAGACCTGCTGTTCAACGACGCTCGCACCCACAACGGCTGGACCGACCGGCAGGTGTCGGACACTACGCTGCGCGAGATGTTCGACCTGCTGAAGATGGCACCGACCAGCGCCAACTGCAGCCCGGCGCGGTTCGTGTTCCTGCGCTCGCCGCAGTCGCGCCTGCGGCTGGCGCCTGCACTGCTGCCGGGCAACCTCGACAAGACGATGAGCGCACCGGTGACCGTGATCGTCGCCCACGACCTGTCGTTCCACGAGCAGTTGCCCCGGCTGTTTCCGAACGCCGATGCACGCAGCTGGTTCGCCGGAAACGATGAACTGATCCGCCAGACCGCATTCCGCAACGGCACGCTGCAGGGTGCCTACATGATGCTGGCGGCACGCGCGGTCGGGCTCGACTGCGGGCCGATGTCCGGCTTCGACAGCGCGAAGGTCGACGCCGAGTTCTTCGCCGGCACCGCCTGGCGATCGAACTTCCTGTGCAACCTCGGGCATGGCGACCCGTCGAAACTGTTCCCGCGAAACCCGCGGTTCCAGTTCGAGGACGCCTGCCTCGTACTCTGAGCCGATGTCCACCATGCAGACCGGATTGCAACGACTGAACGGCAAGCGCGCGCTGATCACCGGTGGCAACACCGGCATCGGGCGGGCAGTGGCGCTGGCCTACGCCACCGAGGGCGCGGATGTCGCCATCGCCTGGATCGACCGCGAGCCCGAGGCGCGATCGCTGGTGGCCGAGGTCGAAGCACTCGGCCGGCGCGCGCTGGCTCTGCGCTGCGACGTCACCGTCGAGGCAGACGTGGTGGCCGCGTTCGGCGCAGTGGCTACCTCATGGGGCGGCATCGACATCGTGGTATCCAATGCTGGCATCCAGCGTCCGCAGCCGATCACGGAAATGACGCTGGACGACTGGGGCCGGATGATGAGCGTGCACCTGCGCGGCAGCTTCCTGGTCGGCCGCGAGGCGGCGCGCCACATGATCCCGGCGAAGCAGGGGCGGATAATCACCGTCTGCTCCCAGCTCGGCTACATCGGCCGCGAGAACTACACCGCCTACTCCACCGCGAAGGGCGGCGTGATCGCGTTCACCCGCGCCCTGGCGAAGGAGCTCGCGCCGCACGGCATCCTGGTCAACGGCGTGTCGCCCGGGCTGGTGGACACCGGTTTCGACCCTCTGTCCGAGGACGTGAAGGCCGCGCATGCCGCCAGCCTGCCGCTCAAGCGGCTGGGCACGCCGGAGGACATGACCCCGGCGTTCGTGTTCCTGGCGAGCGAAGAGGCGCGCTACTACTGCGGGCAGCTGCTGCACCCGAACGGTGGCGAGATCATGCCGTAGCACGGCGGCCGCGCTGGCCGCTTGCGGCCCGGGAGGCGGCGGGATCTACTCCCCAGCCACTCGCCGCCCCACCTCCGACTGGCGCTCGATCCACACCGTCTCCGCCGCATCGGTGTTGCCGACACCGATGTAGCAGAAGATCAGCCCGGCATCCTCGGTCTCGGAGGCATTCGAGATCACGTGGATCGCGCCGCTGGGGATGTAGACGAAGTCGCCGCCTTCGAGGATGACTTCCTTGCGGTCGGTGCCGTCGCTGCGCGAGAAGTACGCGCGGATACGCCCGTGCAGGATGTACCAGCAGACGTCGTTGACCGAGTGGTAGTGGGTGGGGTTCGGCTTCGCGCCGGCGGGCAGGATCGTGCGGCCCATGGTCGCATTCGACCCCTCGACGGTCTTGTCGCTGATGCCGAAGCCGATGCGCAGCGGCGGCTCGTAGGTGACGTCGGTGCCGATCTGCGAGGGACGGATGACGGTGGGCATCTGGCGGCTGAACGGGACCATGGTGTTTCCTCAGGTGCGGGTGACTTCGATCGTCCGGGATGTCTCGACCGACTTCACGGTCGCCTCGAACGAGGCGACCGTGGCAAGCAGGTCGGAGAACGGGATCGGATACTCGGCCTCGCCGCGGACCGCGCGCGCGAACGCCTCGAGCTGATGGCGCATCGCTTCACGCGGCGGCAGCGTGGTGCGAGCTGGCGCGACACCGCTCGCATGACGCACCACTTCATGTTCGCCCAGCGCCTCGATCGAGCCGCGCGAGCCGAATGCATGGATGCGCCAGTAGAGCGGCGAGGCGCGCACGCTGGCGAACATGCCGCTGACCTGGCGGCCGCCGCCGGCGTCGAGCCGGTACAACGCGGCGATGGTGTCGAGCGGTGCCGGCGGCGGCTTGCGTTCGACCACGTGCGCATGCACCGACAGCGCCGGACCGACCAGCAGCGTGAACGCGTCGACGATATGCAGCCCGGCGCCGGTCAGGCCGGCAGCGGGAGACTCGGCGGGCGACTCGCGCCAGCCGCCGACCACGTTGTTCGAATGCTCGTTGCTGAAGTGGCCTTCGACATGCAGCAGCTCGCCGATGTCGCCGGCGACGATCGCCTGCTTCACCGCCTCGGTCGACGGCCAGAACCGGCGCAGGTGGCCGACGCCCATCGGCACCTTCGCCTGCCGGCAGGCATCGATCATCGCGCGTGCATCGTCGAGGTTCAGCGCCAGCGGCTTCTCGCAGAACACCGCCTTGCCGGCGCGCGCGCAGGCTTCAACCTGAGGCCGGTGCAGCGAGTGCGGCGTGCACAGCACGATCGCACGGATCTTCGGGTCGGCCAGCGCGTCGTCGAGGCTGGCCGACAGCTGCATGCCGTGTTCGTCGGCGAACGCGCGGTGCGCATCGAGCACCGGGTCGATCGCGCGCACGAAACGCAGCGGCCTGGCATCGCCAGCCAGCTGCATCGATCTCACATGGCCGCGTCCCCAGCGGCCGAGGCCCACGATGGCCGAGTCGATCATTGCATCGGACCTTTCTGTCACAGGCGATAGAGTCGTTGCGCATTGTCGTGGAAGATCGCCTGCCGCTCCAGCGCGTCGAGCGGCGCAAGGCATTCGTCCATCACGCCGACCAGCCGGTCATAGGTGGTCCACATGCGCTCGATCGGGAAATTGCTGCCGTACAGGCAGCGTCGCGCGCCGAACAGCGCGACGGTCTCCTCCACCACCGGCCGCCAGAGCGCCTTCGAGCAGGCACGCTCGAAGGTGCCCAGGCCGGACAGCTTCACATGCACGTTCGGGCAGGCGGCGAGCGCCGCCATGCCGCTGCGCCAGGCAGCCATGCCGGCCAACGAGCGATCTTCGAGCATCCCCGCGTGCAGCAGCACGAACGTCATGGCGGGGAACTCGCGCGCGAGTGCGGCGGCATCTGCCATCTGCGAGGAAAACACCTGAAGTTCGAACAGCAGGCCGCGCGCCTCGACCTCGCGCAGGCCGGTACGCCACGCGGGGTCGTTCATCAGGTCGGGCCGCGCCGCGAAGCGATAGGCCGCGTTTTCGTGCCAGTGCAACTGCTGGCGGATGCCGCGCAGGTTGCCTGCCGCCTGCAGCCGGTCGAGCGTGGCGCCGACCTGCGCGTCCGCCAGGTCGGCGTAGCCGACGCTTGCCTGCGGAAACCCGTGCTCGCGCGCGACCGATGCGACCCATTCGATCTCGGCCACCTCGTCGCCCGGCCCGACATTGACCTGGATGTAGACCGAGGAGACGACGCCCAGCGGAACCACGTCGTCGATGAAGTCCTGCGCCAGATAGTCGCGCCGCAGCGCTTCGTAGTCGCCGAAGATGCGCGGCAGGGCAGGCCCGTTCAGCCACGGCGTATGGGCATGGCGCCAGATATGGTGGTGTGCATCGATGATGGTCATGGGCGCTCGGTCGAATGCCTGGCCGCTCGCGGCGGGGATGCCGGGAACGGCGGCCAGGACAGATTACTCCGGCAGTATCCCCGCATCCCGGATCTGCTTCACCCAGCGCGGCACCTCGACCGAGACGAACTTCGTGAATTCGTCCGGCCCCATGGCGGCCGGATCGACGCTGAGGCCTGCAAGCCGCTGCCGTACGTCCGGCCGGTTGAGCGCGCTGATCGCCGCGTCGGACAGCCGCTGCACGGTATCGCGCGGCGTGCCAGCGGGCGCCATCAGACCCCACCAGATGGTGATCTCGAAGCCGGGCAGATCCTCCGCGAGCGCCGGCACTTCGGGCGCCAGTGCCGAGCGGTTGCGTGAGGTCACGCCGAGCAGCTTGAGCCGGCCGGCTTTCCACTGACCGATGCCGGCGGTGAAGTCGGTGAAGGTGAACGCGATCTGCCCGCCGACCACTTCGCCGACGGCGATCGGGATTCCCTTGTACGGCACCTCGACGAACTCGATGCCACCGAGCGAACGCAGCAGCCCGAGCGAAACCTGCGCACCGCCGGAGCCGAAGCCGCCGGAGAGTTCGCCCCGCTTCGCCTTCGCCACCGCGATGAACTCCTTCGCAGTGGTAGCGGGAAAGTCCGATCGTACCGCGAGGATCAGCGAGGTCTGCGCGAGCCGCGCGACATAGGCGAAATCCTTCAGCGGGTCGTAGGCCAGCTTCTTGAAGAGCCCGACGTTGGCCGCCTGCGTGGTGTTGGTGCCCATCAGGAGCGTGTGGCCGTCCGGGTTCGCACGCGCGACGTCCGTGGCCGCGATCGTGCCCTGTGCGCCGGCGCGGTTCTCGACCACCAGCGGCTGGCCAAGTACCTCCTGCATCGGAACGGACAACAGCCGTGCCAGCTGGTCAGGCCCCGCGCCGGGCGGGAACGGCACCACCACGCGGATCGGCCTGGTCGGGAACGACTGCGCGCCAGCGCTTCCCGCAGCGCCGGCCAGCGTCACGCAGGCGGCCACAGCCGTGCCGACAAGCGCAACGCCTGCAGTGGACAGGGACGTACGCACCATGCTGACATCCTCCTGGGGAAATCGGGCTTGTAGTTGTTTACTGCCTTTTGCTGCATCCTACGCTGCCCGCGGCGCCCGGTGCAAGGCAGGCTGGCGGGCCCGGCGACCGCGCCCGGGGCAACTGCAGGGACACGACACCCCAAAGAGACGGAGACAGGCAATGACCCTTGACGACCTCTACCAGCGCGGGCTCGCGCTTCGGCAAAAGCTCTTCGGCGCCGAGACCGTCGCGCGACGCATGGGCGAGCTCGGCGAGTTCGGCGAGCCGCTGCAGCACATCATCAACGCCTATTCGTACGGCGACATCTGGAGCAGGCCGCAGCTCGACATGAAGGCACGCAGCCTGGCGATGGTCGGCATCACTGCAACGCTGAACAAGCCGAACGAGCTCAAGGTGCATGTGAACGGCGCGCTGAACAATGGCGCGACCGCTGAGGAAGTACGCGAGGTGCTGCTGATGGTCACACTCTATGCGGGGCTGCCGACCGGCATCGATGCGCACAAGGCAGCGCTGGAGGTGATCAACGCACGACGCCCAGCCCCAGCAGCACCGGCAGCGTGAGCCAGAACACGATGGTGCTCCAGCCGATGAACAGCGCAGCCTCGGGCGCATCGAGGTCGAAGCGGTCGGCCAGCATCAGCAGGGTCAGCATGCCCGGCACGGCAGCCAGTACGGTCGCCGAGTACTGGGCATCGCCCGGCGCCGCGAAGAACAGCGGCCCGAGCGCCCACGCCACGACCGGCACCACCAGCAGCTTGATCGCGGTGGCTGCCAGCACTTCGCGCTTCGGGGTCAGCGCATGCCACGGGATGGTCAGGCCGAGCACGAACAGCATCACCGGGATCGTCGGCTGGCCGATCATGCGCGCGGCGCTGACCACCGGCTCGTAGACCAGCCCGGTCTGCTGCAGCGTGGCACCGGCGATGAATGCCCAGATCGGCGGCATCGACATCATCACGGTGAACACGTTCGGGCGCGGTGCATGGCCCTGGGCGGGTGCCGCTTCGGGCCGGTCGACGCCCAGCCGGGTGCAGATCCAGACGCCGAGGCTCCATACCAGCGGCATCACCATCAGCATGTCGTTGAACACTGCGTAGCGAAGCGCGCCCTCGCCATGCAGGAACAGCAGCACCGGCACGCCGATGTTGAAGGTGTTTCCGAACATCGCGCCGATCACCAGCACCGCGCGCGTGCGCCGCGGCAGCCGTGCGCCGAACCGGGTGCGATAGAGCAGCGCCCAGGCGCACAGCCCGCCGACCCCGGCAGCGAGCGCGGTCACCAGCGGGACCGCGAGCAGTTCACGGCTGATCGGCGTGACCATCGCCACCGAGAACAGGATCGCCGGGTAGAACAGGTACATCGTCAGCCGCGACAACTGGTTACGCAGCCATTCGACCGGGGTGTCCGGGAACCAGCGCGGCCACAGGCCGCCGGCCGCGACGAGCAGCGACAGGGGCAGCATCACCTCGACCGCCAGCGAGCCGATCCGGGCGAGGTCGATCATCGCGGCCGTTGCTGCTGCAGGCGTATCGTCTGAAACATCGTGACGCGGACTGTAGCCGAAACGGCTGCAGCAGGTGCCCGGCGCGGTACCCTCGCACCATGAAGTCCGCACTCTGGCTCGCCGTTGCCGGCCTGCTCGCCAACGCCACGGTCTGGGGCCTGTCCTGGATCCCCTTCCGGTCGCTGTCCGGCGACGGCATCCATCCGCTCTGGGCGACCGGTGCCATCTACGCGGTGGCTGCCATCGCGCTGGCGGCGGCACGCCCGGCTGCGCTTCGCGAATGCCTGCAGGGCGGCGGTCTGCTCTGGCTGGCGCTGGCCTCCGGCCTCACCAATGCGCTGTTCAACAGCGCAGTGGCGATCGGCGACGTGGTGCGCGTCGTGCTGCTGTTTTACCTGATGCCGATCTGGGCGGTGCTGCTCGCGCGCTGGCTGCTCGGAGAGCCGTTCACCGGACGCGCGATGGCGCGCATCGCCACCGGCTTCGTGGGTGCGATGCTGGTGCTGTACGAACCCGGCATGGGCCTGCCGGTGCCGCGCAGCCTGGCCGACTGGATGGCGATCGCCGGCGGCGCGGCCTTCGCGCTCAACAACGTCGTGCTGCGCAAGCTCGCCTCGAACGGCGAAGCCGCGCGCACGCTGTCGATGCTGTGCGGCGCAGTGTTGCTGCCCGTTGCCGCAGCCGCGCTGCTGTCGGCGGGCGGCGCCATCGCCTGGCCAGTACTGGGCACGGGCGGCGCACTGGCCACGCTCGCGCTGTGGTCCGCGCTGTTCCTGCTCGCCAACCTAGGGCTGCAGTACGGGGCCGCGCGCCTGCCTGCGAACGTGACGGCGGTGATCATGCTCACCGAAGTGCTCGTGGCATCGGGGTCGTCCTGGCTCGCCGGCGCGGCGGAACTGCGCGCACCCGACCTGCTCGGCGGCGTGCTGATCCTCGCTGCGCCCTGGGTGTTCGCCGACCGGCGTTCCGGATCTGGCGCACCGGCAGGTACGCCCGCCGGCAGGCAGGATGCCTGAGGCGGCCGGCAGCCCGGACGGAGCCGGCCGCATGGTCGCGCACCTCGACATGGACGCGTTCTACGCGTCGGTGGAACTGCTGCGCCATCCCGCGCTGCGCGGACGACCGGTGGTGATCGGCGGCCGCCGTCGCATCGCTGCCGCCCCCGGGTCCGGCCCGGACGATCCCGTGGATGCCGGTACCGTCCCCGTCCTGCGCGACTACGCCGGGCGCGGCGTGATCACCACCGCGACCTACGAAGCACGGGCACTGGGCGTGCACTCGGGCATGGGGCTGATGAAGGCCGCACGACTGGCACCGGACGCGTTGCTGCTGCCGGCGGACTTCGAGCGCTACCGGATGTACTCGCGCCGCTTCAAGGACGCGGTACGCCTGCTGGCACCCCAGATCGAGGACCGGGGCATCGACGAGATCTACATCGACTTCACCGCGCAGCTCGCGGGGCGGCCGGATCCGTGGCGCGCCGCCCGGGCTCTGGCCGTAGAGATACAGGCCGCGGTGCGCGCGGCGACCGGACTGTCCTGCTCGGTCGGCGTGACGCCGAACAAGCTCCTGGCGAAGATCGCCTCGGACCTCGACAAGCCCGGGGGCATCACCGTGATCACCGCAGACGAGGTGCCGTCCCGCATCTGGCCGCTGGCGGTACGCAAGGTGAACGGCATCGGGCCGAAGGCTGGCGCGAAGCTGGAGGCCCTCGGCATCCGCACCATCGGCGAACTCGCGGCCGCCGACCCGGGATGGCTGGTCGAACACTTCGGCCGCAGCTTCGGCCTCTGGATGCACGAGGCCGCGCACGGGCGCGACGATCGTCCAGTAGTCACCTTCAGCGAACCGAAGTCGATCAGCCGTGAAACCACCTTCGAGCGCGACCTGCATCCGGTGCGCGACCGCGCGCAGCTGTCGTCCCTGTTCACCGAACTGTGCGAGCGGCTGGCCGGCGACCTTGCGCGCAAAGGGTACGCCGGGCGCACGATCGGCCTGAAGCTGCGTTACGACGACTTCACCCAGGTCACCCGCGACCGCACGATCGACCGTCCGACACAGGATGCGCGGATGATCCGGCGTGCCGCCGGCGAATGTCTGAGGCGCGTGCCGCTGGAGCGGCGCCTGCGCCTGCTCGGCGTGCGTATCGGTGGCCTGGTACCCGCCACTGCAGCCAACCTGGCCGGTACCGGCACCGCCGACAGCAGCGTCGGCCTCAATCGCACGCTGTTCGACTGACCGCAGGGCCACAGGATCCGGCGACGCAGCGATCGCCGTACCTGCCCCGTGAACTCGGCGTATCTTTGCGCGTCGTTTCCGTCCGGGAGATTCCATGGTATCCGTCGTACGCTGCGCGCTGCATGCCGCACTGCTGTGCGCCCTGCTGTCAGGCTGTGCAGGCCTGCCGATCGAGGGGGGGGCGCGCGAGACGGTGTTCGCTGCAACGCAGTCGAACCGGCTGCTCCGCCTCGATCCGGCGTCGCCCTCCCGTGTTGCCAGCGAGCGCCAGATCGTCGGGATGCACCAGGGTGAACAGATCGCAGGGCTCGATTTCCGTCCGGCGGACGGCAGACTCTATGCGCTCGGCACCGCGGGTCAGCTCTACCGGATCGACCCGGCAACAGCGGTAGCCACCCGCGTGGGGCCAGGCGGCATGAGCGCCCTCGTGCTGGACGACATCGGTTTCGCACTCGATCCGGGCACCGATCGCATCCGGCTGGTCACCACCGGCGGCTACAACCTTCGCCTGGACCCGGACACCGGCCTGGCAGTGGATGGAGACCCCGCTGCTGCCGGGGTGCAGTCAGACCGCACACTCGGCTATGCGGAAGGTGAATTCGAGCAGGGACGGGTGCCGCGCCTGGCTGCGGCTGCGATCGTGTACACGCCGGGCAGCGGCCGGCGCCCAGCCAGCACGACGCAATATGCGATCGACCGGGACACACGCACGCTGGTCACACAGGGTTCACCGCGGCGCGCCTCCGAAGCTGCGCCCCCGGAAAGCGGGGACGTCTACGCGGTAGGCGCGCTGACGATCGACCTCGGCAGCGGCCCTCTGTCCCTCGGCGCGGTCGGCACGCGGCTGGCGCTGCTCTGTGTGGCGCGGGGTAGCCGCAGCGAACTCTATCGACTCGACCTCGGCACGGCGGCGATCGAGCCGCTCGGCGTCATTGCCCTCGGCGAACCGGTCATCGCGATCGCGGTCGTACCGGCGCAGGGCCGCGCCCTCGAGCCGGCCGCGACGGGCCGGCCCTGACGCTACAATGCGGTCATCCTCACCCGAAGATACCCCTTGCCGCCATGCCCTCGTTCGACATCGTCTCGGAAGTGAACCAGGTCGAGGTGAACAACGCACTCGACCAGGCCAACAAGGAAATCACCAACCGCTTCGACTTCAAGGGCTCCGACGCGCGCGTCGAGTGGAACGAGAAAGAGAAGACGCTCACGCTGTTCGCCGATGACGAGTTCAAGGTCGAGCAGGTGCGCGATGTCCTCATCGGCAAGCTCACGAAGCGCGGCGTCGATATCCGCTGCCTCGAGAACGGCGATCTGCAGAAGGTGGGCGGCAACAAGGCCAGGCAGGTGGTCAAGGTGCGCACCGGCATCGAAGCGCCGCGTGCCAAGGAGATCGTGAAGCTGCTCAAGGACAGCAAGATGAAGGTCCAGGGCAGCATCCAGGGCGATGCAGTACGGGTCTCCGGTGCCAAGCGCGACACCCTGCAGGAGGCGATCGCACTGGTGAAGAAGAGCATCACCGACTATCCGGTGCAGTTCGAGAACTTCCGCGACTGAGCCGCGGCGGGCGCGGCGCCGCGCCCGCTATGGCTTCAGGCCGGTGATCCAGCGGCTGTAGAGGCCATCGGCCACCTCGTGCAGCGCCTCGACCCTTGCCTGCAGGTCATCCTGCATGGCCTCGGCCGACATCACCGAGGGCACCGGGTTGTCGGCGATCTCGCGCCAGCCGCCACGCGCCCAGACACGCACCATCTGTTCGGTCATCTCGACATGGCACTGCATGCCCAGATGGGGGCCGAGCGCATAGACCTGGTTGAGGCACCACTGGCTGGAGGCCAGCCGGGTCGCACCGGGCGGGATGGTGAAGGTCTCGCCGTGCCAGTGGAAGGAGCGGAACGCGCTGCGCTTGCCGAACCAGTGCGCTGCCGCCGGCGTCGGTTCGATGGCCACCTCGCCCCAGCCGATCTCCTTCACCGGATTACGGCTGACCACGCCGCCGAGGGCGCGCGAAATCAACTGGCCGCCCAGGCAATGGCCGATCACCGGGATGTCGGCGGCAACCGCCCGGCGGATCAGTTCCAGCGCGGGCGGGATCCAGGGCAGTGGATCGTTGACGCTCATCGGACCGCCCATGAAGGCGAGCCCGCAGAACGCCGAGGGGTCGACCGGGACCGTCTGCGCCTGGTCGATGGCGATGATTGTCCAGGGAATCCGGCGGGCATCGAGGAACGTGGCAAAATGCCCCGGCCCCTCGGTACGGGCATGACGGAAAATCGCAACCGCTTTCATGCAACTGTCCTCCAGGAACACCATGGTAGCCGATCGGTCCCGAGGCATCGTGCACCTGCTCGCAGACAGGCCTGGCCTGTGCGGGTCACGGATGCCCGCCGTCTCACCGGTGCGCCGCCGGCTGCACCGCGCGTGGCGGGCGATGCTGCCGTCCTTGTTGCTGCCGCTTCTGGCCGGGGTCTGCGGTCTGGCAGCGGCACAGCCGGCGCGCGTCGACGTGAACGTGATCGGCCTGTTCTCCGACAGCGCGGTGCTGGTGATCAACGGCGGCAATCCGCGCACGCTGAAAGCAGGGCAGGCGACGCCGGAGGGCGTACGTCTGGTCTCGGCGAACAGCCAGCAGGCGGTGGTCGAGGTCAACGGCCGGCTCGAGACCCTGTCGATCGGGCAATCGATCGCTGCACAGCGCTCCACCGCCGGCCGGCAGCAGGCCGTCCTCCTCTCGGACGGCCGCGGACATTTCTGGGCAAATGCCGAGATCAACGGCTCGACGGTGAAGGTGCTGGTCGACACCGGCGCGAGCTTCATCTCGATGTCGAACGCCACCGCGCGGCGGCTCGGCATCAACTTCATGCAGGGCCAGCGTGGCTTGACCTCGACCGCCAACGGCACGGTACCGGTGTACCGGGTGACCCTGGCCAGCGTACGTGTCGGCGAGATCACGCTGTCGAACGTAGATGCCTCGGTGCACGAAGGCGACAACCTGCCGGTGATCCTGCTCGGGATGAGCTTCCTCAACCGCGTCGAGATGCAGCGCGACGGCGAACGCATGACGCTGATCCGGCGGTTCTGAGCGGCGTCCCCCGTCTCCCGGGCTGCAGCAGGCAGGGTACGCGGTCGATCGCCGCCCGCCGGTCAGATGCGATCGATTGACTTCAAACAGTTGTTTGAATAGAGTTCAAACAACTGTTTCAACTAGATCCGGAGTCGATCGTGTCCCCACCGACCGTGGCCGCCCGTTCCGACGGCGCACAGGCCCGCGAAAGGCTGCTGTACGCCGCGCTGCGCCTGTTCGCCGCCAGCGGCTTCGAACGCACCAGCGTGCGCGACATCGCCCAGGCGGCCGGTGCCAACGTCTCCGCCGTCGGCTACTACTTCGGCGACAAGGCCGGCCTGTACCGTGCGGCCTTCTTCGAACCACTGGGCGAACAGTGCCAGGGCGCGATGCCCGAGCCAGGCACGGTGCCGCTGCCGGAGCTGATGCACGGCTTCTTCCGGGAGTTGCTCACCCCGTTGAAGCAGGGTGAAGCGACGCAGCAGGTGATCCGCCTGCATTTCCGCGAGATCGTCGAGCCGACCGGGCTCTGGGCGGAGATGATCGAGAACGAACTGCGGCCCCAGCACGAGGGCGTGCTGCGCGTCCTGTGCGCCGAGTTCGGCCTGCGCGAGCCCGACCTGGAACTGCAGCGGCTGGTGTTCGCGATCATCGGCATGGGCATCCATTTCTTCGTGGCACAGGACATCGTGCAGGCGCTCGCGCCGGAGGTGATGGACGGGCCCGATGCGATCGATGCGCTCGCCGATTCGCTCGCCGAAAGCGCCCTGGCCATGATCGAAGCCGAGCGCCGGCGGCGCGCCGCGCAGCCACGTCCTGCGCAGCGCCGGGGTGCGCGATGAAGGTGGGCGCGCGTCGATCGTATGCGACGCTGCTGCCGCTGGCGGTCCTGGTGGCTGGATGCGCAGCACCCTTTCCGGTCGGCCCAGACTACCGGGGTCCGTCGAGCGAGGCCGCCCCGCCAGCGCGCTGGCAGGTGCGCGGGCTGCCGAAGCCTGCACCGGCTGCCGCTGATGTTCCGTCCCTGCCGGGCGCGTCGGCGCCGCAGGCCGAGATCCGCGCGGCGAGCGGCGAACTGCTGCGTGGCTGGTGGCAGCAGTTCGACGACCCGCTGCTGGCGGAACTGATCGGTTCTGCCCAGGACGCAAGCAGCACACTCGCCCAGGCCGCACTGCGCATCGCGCAGGCGCGCAGCGACCTGTCGTCGGCACAGGCAAGGCTGCTGCCAGACCTCGACGCCAGCGTCGCGGCGAGCCGCGGCGCAGTCAGCTTCGGTGGGCCGGTGATCCTGCGCACGCTGGCGCAGGCACAGGCACAGTCGAGCTGGGAGATCGACCTGTTCGGTGCGATCGGACGCAGCCGGGAAGGCGCGGTGGCGCGCCTGCTCGCCCGGGAAGCGCAGTGGCAGGATGCGCAGGTCGCCCTCGCCGCCGAAGTGGGTAATGCCTATGTCGGGCTGCGCCACTGCGAACGCCAGCTGGAACTCACCGAAGACGATGCGCGTTCGCGTGCCGAGACCGCCCGGCTCACCGCGATCACCGGCAGCGCCGGACTGCAGGCACCCTCGACCGTTGCGCTGGCGCGCGCGAGCGCGGCCGATGCCGCGACCCGGCTGTCGCGGCAGCGTACCGAATGCGAGGTGCTGCTGAAGTCACTGGTCGTGCTGACCGCACGCGACGAGCCCGCGCTGCGCACGCGGCTCGCCCAGGCGAGCGCGCGCCTGCCGCAACCGCAGCGCTTCCAGGTGGACCGCCTGCCGGCCGAGGTACTGCGCCAGCGTCCTGACCTGGCCGCACTGGAGCGCGAGCTCGCAGCCGCCAGCGCCGACATCGGCAAGGCCGAGGCCGCGCGCTACCCGAGCCTGTCGCTCGCCGGCAGCATCGGCCCGCTGCGCGCGGAGGCCGGCGGCGTGACCATCAACGCAACCACCTGGTCGATCGGCCCGACGCTGAGCATCCCGTTGTTCGATGCAGGCCGGCGCGCGGCGAACGTCGCGGCAGCACGCGCGGCATACACCGCCGCCGAAGCCGCCTACCGCGAGCGGGTCCGCACTGCGGTGCGCGAGGTCGAAGAAGCGCTGCTCCGGCTTGCCGATGCAGACGAACAGGAACAGTCGGCGCTGATCGCTTCGGCCGGCTACCGGCAGGCGTTCGATGCGGCCGGCGTGCGCTACCGGGCCGGCCTGGGCAACCTGGTCGACCTCGAGGATGCGCGCCGCACTGCCGTGCAGGCAGACACCGCGCTCGCCGAGGTGCGCCGCGACCGTCTGCTGGCATGGATTTCCCTTTATCGGGCGGCAGGTGGCGGCTGGGAATCCCCGTCGTCGCCAGTGCGCCCGTCCTCCGGAGCTTCGCGATGAGCAGCCCTCTCCCCGTCCCAGGCACCGTCCCCGGCATCCGGGCGCGATCACCCGAGCGCAGCTGGTTGCCACGCATCGCCGGTACGCTTTTCGCACTGTGCGCGGCCGTCCTTGCGGCATCGACCGTGGCTCCGGGCGAAGCCGCCGAGAAGACGCCGGGCAAGACAACCGGCCAGCGCCCGTCGCTGACCGTCGAGACGGTGCTGCCCGAGGTGCGCGAACTGCAGATGCGCATCGGTGCCAACGGCAACGTCGCAGCCTGGCAGGAAGCGGTGATCGGCAGCGAAGTGAGCGGGCTGCGGTTGACCGAGGTGCAGGTCAACGTCGGCGATGCCGTGCGCCGCGGCGCGCTGCTCGCGGTGTTCTCCGCCGAGACGGTACAGGCGGAACTCGCGCTGCAGCGCGCGACGCTGGCCGAGGCAGAGGCCTCCTTTGCGGAAGCAAAGGCCAATGCCGACCGCGCACGCCAGGTGCAGGCGAGCGGTGCCCTCTCGAGCCAGCAGGTCGGCCAGTTCCTGACCGCCGAGGCGACCGCAAAGGCACGGGTGGACGCAGCCCGCGCCCAGGTGCAGTCGCAGGAGTTGCGGCTGAGGCACACGCGCGTCGAGGCCCCGGACGACGGCATCGTCTCCTCGCGCACCGCCACGGTCGGGGCTGTCGCAGCCCCGGGGCAGGAACTGTTCCGGCTGATACGCCAGGGCCGCCTGGAATGGCGCGGCGAGGTGCCGGCCGCGCAACTGCACCGGGTACGCACGGGCCAGGCGGTTAGGGTGGTGACGCCAGCGGGCGACACGGTGGAGGGCCGGGTACGCATGGTCGGCCCGACGGTCGACGGCACCTCGCGCAACGCGTTGGTCTACGTCGACCTGAAGCCCGCGCCGACGCTGCTGCGGCCGGGGATGTTCGTGCGCGGCGAGATCGACATGGGCGCGAGCCGCGCGCTGACCCTGCCGCAGTCGGCGGTGCTGCTGCGCGAAGGCTTCACCTATGCCTACCGCGTCGGCGACGACGGCCGGGTGGTGCAGCTGAAGATCGACACCGGGCGGCGCGAAGGCGACCGGGTCGAAGTGCTGCGCGGCCTTGCCGAGGGTGTGCGCGTCGTGCGCAACGGCGTGGCGTTCCTCGCCGACGGCGACCTGGTACGCATCGTCGACACGCCGGCGAAGGATGCCGCGAAGGCAGGTGCCGCGGCCGGAGCGCCGAAATGAACGTGTCCGCATGGTCGATCCGCAATCCCATCCCGACGGTGATGCTGTTCGTGCTGCTCACCCTCGCCGGGCTCGCCGGCTTCAAGGCGATGAAGATCCAGAACTTCCCGGACATCGAGCTGCCGACGATCATCGTCACCGCCTCGCTGCCCGGTGCAGGCCCCGGCCAGCTCGAGACCGAGGTCGCGCGCAAGATCGAGAACTCGGTCGCCAGCGTGCAGGGCGTGAAGCACATCTATTCGACGCTGCAGGATGGCGCCGTCACCATCAGCGTCGAGTTCCGCCTCGAGAAGCCGGTGCAGGAGGCGCTCGACGAGACGCGCGACGCGGTGAACCGGATCCGTGCGGAGCTGCCGGCCGACCTGCGCGACCCGGTGATCTCCAAGCTGAACATCTCCGGCGTGCCGATCCTCACCTACACGGTTGCGTCATCGCGCATGGACGAGGAGGCGCTCTCCTGGTTCGTCGACAACGAGGCGTCCAAGGCCCTGCTGGCGGTACGGGGCGTCGGCGGCGTCGCACGGGTCGGCGGCGTGTCGCGGGAAGTGCGGGTCGAGCTCGACCCCGCTCGGCTGCTCGCGCTGAACGCGACGGCGGCGGAAGTGTCGCGCGGCCTGCGCCAGCTGCAGCGCGAGCTCTCGGGCGGGCGCATCGACCTGGGCGGCGGCGAACAGGCGGTGCGCACGCTGGCAACCGTACGCTCGGCGGAGGAACTCGCGGCGATCGAGATCTCGCTGGCGGGCGGGCGCCGGGTGCGTCTGGACCAGTTGGCGAAGGTCAGCGACACGATCGGCGAACGCCGCTCGGCCGCGCTGCTGGACGGCCGTCCGGTGGTCGGCTTCGAGGTGACGAAGGCGCGCGGCGAGAGCGAGGTAGGGGTCGCGCGTGGCGTGCGCGAACGCATCGAACAGCTCAAGGCAGTCCACCCGGACATCACCGTCACCGAGTCGTTCAACTTCGTCGACTTCGTGCAGGAGAGCTACGAAGGCTCGATGTGGCTTCTGATGGAGGGCGCCCTGCTCGCGGTCATCGTGGTCTGGCTGTTCCTGCGCGACTGGCGGGCCACCTTCGTCTCGGCGGTGGCGCTGCCGATGTCGGCCATCCCGACCTTCCTCGGCATGTGGTGGCTGGGCTTCACGATCAACACCGTCACCCTGCTCAGCCTGTCGCTGGTGGTGGGCGTGCTGGTCGACGATGCCATCGTCGAGATCGAGAACATCATGCGCCACCTGCGCATGGGCAAGACGCCTTACCAGGCCGCGATGGAAGCCGCCGACGAGATCGGCCTCGCGGTGATCGCGACCACCTTCACGCTGATCGCGGTGTTCCTGCCGACCGCCTTCATGAGCGGCGTCGCCGGCAAGTTCTTCAAGCAGTTCGGCTGGACCGCCGTGCTGGCGGTGTTCGCCTCGCTGGTCGTCGCGCGCATGCTCACGCCGATGATGGCCGCCTACATGCTGCGTACGCCGGACAAGGCGCATCCGGAAGGCCGCCTGATGCGTGTCTACCTGCGCGCGACGGCCTGGTGCGTGCGCCACCGGCTGGCGACGACCGTCGCCGCCGCGCTGTTCTTCGCCGGCTCGATCGCGCTGATCCCGCTGCTGCCCACCGGCTTCATCCCGCCGGACGACCTGTCGCAGACGCAGGTGCAGGTCGAGCTTCCGCCCGGTTCGCGCTTCGAGGACACGTTCGCCACGGCCGAGCGAGCACGCCTGCTGGTCAGCGGCAATACGCATGTGAAGCTCGTCTACACCACGATCGGCGGCGGCAGCGCCGGCTCCGACCCGTTCGCGCCGGGCGGCGCGGCCGAGGCGCGCAAGGCGACGCTGAACATCAACGTCACGCCGCGGCAGGAGCGCAGCGGCACCAGCAAGCAGGCCATCGAGGCCGACCTGCGCGACCGGCTGTCGGCACTGCCGGGCGCGCGGGTGACCGTCGGCCTGGGCGGATCCGGCGAGAAGTACGTGCTGGTGCTGGCGGGCGACGACGGCGCCGCGCTGCTGGCCGCGGCGCGCGAGGTCGAGCGCGACATCCGCTCCATCCCGGGTATAGGCGGCGTCACCTCCAGTTCCAGCCTGATCCGCCCGGAGCTCGTGGTGCGGCCGGACTTCGCACGCGCGGCCGATGCCGGCGTCGACTCGACCACGATCGCCGACACGCTGCGCATCGCCACGCTCGGCGACTATGACCTCGCGCTGCCGAAGATGAACCTGGCGCAGCGGCAGGTCCCGATCGTGGTGCGGCTGCCGGATACAGCGCGCCAGGACCTTGCGCTGCTGTCGCAGCTGACCGTGCCCGGCCGCGACGGCCCGGTACGCATCGATGCCATCGCCGATCTCGTCCTGGAGAGTGGCCCGGCGATCATCAACCGCTACGACCGCCTGCGCAACATCAACCTGTCGATCGAATTGAACAACGTGCCGCTCGGCGACGTGGTGGCCGCAGTGGAGAAGCTGCCCAGCCTGGCTGCGCTGCCGCCCGGGGTGACGCAGGCGAGTATCGGCGACGCGGAGGTGATGGCCGAACTGTTCGCCAGCTTCGGCCTGGCGATGCTCACCGGGGTGCTGTGCATCTACATCGTGCTGGTCCTGCTGTTCAAGGATTTCTTCCAGCCGGTGACGATCCTGGCGGCGCTGCCGCTGTCCATCGGCGGCGCGTTCATCGCCCTGCTCGCAGCCAACAGCAGCTTCTCGATGCCGAGCCTGATCGGGCTGGTAATGCTGATGGGCATCACGACGAAGAACTCGATCCTGCTGATCGACTACGCGATCATCGCGCGCAGGGAGCACGGCCTCGGCCGCTTCGAAGCGCTGATGGACGCGTGCCGCAAGCGTGCGCGGCCGATCGTCATGACCACGATCGCGATGGGTGCGGGCATGCTGCCGATCGCGATCGGCATGGGCGTGGACCCGAGCTTCCGCTCGCCGATGGCGATCGCAGTGATCGGCGGACTGGTCACCGGCACGCTGCTGTCGCTGCTGGTTATCCCGGTGGTGTTCACCTACGTCGACGACGCGGTGCAGTGGATGTCCCGGCTGTGGCGTGGCAGGAGCGCGTCGCCAGCCGGCGGCAGGCCACAGGATGCGCCGGCCGCCGTGCCGTGACCCTCGGCGGGACCGGGCAATACCGGGCCGCCGCCGCAGCGGCTTGCCTCAGCGCAGCCCGCCCGTGTACGCACCACGGATGTACGACTCGAGCTGCTGGATCAGGTAACGCTGCTGCTTCAGCGTCTCTTTCACCACGTCGCCGATCGAGATCATCCCGACTACCCGTCCGTCATCGATCACTGGCAGATGGCGGATGTCGCGTTCGGTCATCTGCTGCATGCAGTCTTCCAGGGGCTGCGTCGGCCCCACCGTGATCACGGTACGCGTCATGATCTCGCTCACGCGCGTCTCTTCTGCACGACGGCCGGGCAGCGCCACCTTCAGCGCACAGTCGCGTTCCGACAGGATGCCCACCAGCGATGTACCTTCCATCACCATCAGGGCGCCGATGCGCCGGGCCGAGAGGATCGCCAGTGCCGTGGTCACCGTGTCGTCGGCCGAGATGGTGAAAAGCTCGGATGACTTCGAGGCCAGCAACTGCTTGATGGTGATCATCGCCACATCCCTCCAGGCCGCCGTGGCCGTCCGCGATTCGCAAGCTGCGCCCGGGCGCAGAAGCGCAAATTATAGCCACTGCCGGGCGAGCGACGGCCGCTCGATACATGAGGATTCCGTCAGCATCCGGCCGCGACCGACGCGGCCGGGACTCACTGCCCGCCCGGGGTGCCTTCGGGATCGCGCGCCTCGCCGACCATCGACAGCAGGTGGCCGAACTTGGTCTGCTTGGTCTCCATGTACCGGCGGTTGGCCGGCCGCGGCGGCACTTCGAGCTGGCGGCGCTCGGTGACGATCAGACCCTGCTCTTCGGCCGAGCGCACCTTGTCGGGATTGTTCGTCATCAGCTTCAGGCGGCGTACGCCGAGATCGAACAGGATGCGTGCACCGACGGTGTAATCGCGCAGGTCGGCCGCGAAACCGAGCTTGTGGTTCGCCTCGACCGTGTCGTAGCCCTGGTCCTGCAGCGCATAGGCGAGGATCTTGTTCGCAAGGCCGATGCCACGCCCCTCGTCGAACATGTAAACGATCGCGCCGCGCCCTTCACGGTCGATCTCCTGCATCGCCAGTTCGAGCTGCTCGCCGCAGTCGCAGCGGGTCGAACCGAACACGTCGCCGGTCAGGCACTGCGAATGCAGCCGCACGAGCACCGGCTCTTCGGTCGCCACTTCGCCCTTCTTCATCACGACATAGAGGCTGGTCTCGAGCTCGTCGGTGTACACCATCAGTTCGAACTCGCCGAAGTAGCGCGTCGGCAGCACCGTCTGCGACTTGCGCCGGATCTGGCGCTGCGAGCGCCGCCAGACAGCCAGGTCGCTGATGCGCAGGATCGGGATGCCGTGCTGCTGCGAGAACGCCTCGAGCTGCGGCGTACGCGCCATCGTTCCATCTTCATTCATGATCTCGCAGATCACGCCTGCCGGCGGCAGGCCGGCCAGCCGCGCGAGGTCGACGGCGGCCTCGGTGTGCCCTGCACGCGCGAGTACGCCGCCGGTCTGCGCACGCAGCGTCTGCAGCCGGCCGGGGCGGATCAGGTCGGACGGACCGCTCGCCGGGTCGAGTGCGACCTTGATGGTGTGCGCACGGTCATGGGCCGACATGCCGGACCCGACGCCCTCGCGCGCATCGATCGGCGTCGCGAACGCGGTGCGGAACTTCGTGGTGTTCGCCTCGTCGGCGGTGATCAGCGCCAGCCCCAGCTCGCGCAGTCTGTCTTCGGTCAGCGCCAGAGACACGAGCCCGCGTGCCTCGCAGGCCATGAAGCTGATGGCCTCGGGCGTCGCATGGCTCGCCGCGACATACAGGTCGCCTTCATTCTCGCGGTCTTCGTCGTCGACCAGTATCACCATCTTCCCGTCGCGTACGGCAGGGATGATTTCGTTGACGATGCGCTGGGCAATCGTCGGTACAGCCCGTTCAGTCTGTTTCATTGTCTCTCGGTCGGGCCGCTGGGACCCAGTCAGCGCGACATCACCAGGCGCAGGAACTCCGCGCGGGTGGTGTCCTGCTCGAAGGCGCCGGTAAAGGCGGAACTCGTGGTGGTGGAATTCTGCTTCTGTACGCCGCGCATCACCATGCACATGTGCGTGGCCTCGATCACCACCGCGACGCCCGCGGGGTTCAGCGTCGACTGGATCGAGTCGCGGATCTGGACGGTGAGCCGCTCCTGCACCTGCAGGCGGCGGGCGAACACATCGACCACGCGCGGCAGCTTCGACAAGCCGACGATGTAGCCGTTCGGGATGTAGGCGATGTGCGCCTTGCCGAAGAACGGCAGCATGTGGTGCTCGCACAGCGAGTACAACTCGATGTCCTTGACGATCAGCATCTCGCGATAGTCTTCCTTGAACATCGCCGAGCGCAGGATGGTGGTGGCATCCAGTCCATAGCCATGGGTGAGGAACTGCAGCGCCTTGCCCGCGCGCTCGGGCGTCTTCAAGAGCCCTTCGCGCTGGGGATCCTCACCGATCAGGCCCAGCGCCTTGCCGAAATGCTTCGCAAGCTCGGCAGTGGTCGTCGCATCGTAACGATCGACCTTCTCGTAGCCGCCCTCGACTTCGGAATCCGCCTCGGCGGTGAGGCTCGGCGTCTTCGGCAGGTGGTCGTTCATTTCGGCCCGATCGGAATGTTTCGCGTTGGAACGTCGCAAGGAGCGCGAGGCTACATGCGCGCCCGGACCTGCCCAAGGATGCCCTCGCTGTCCAACCCGCACTCCTTGAGGAGGCCGGCCGGGTCTCCGTGCTCGACGAAGCTGTCAGGAAGGCCGAGCTGGATCGTCTTGCCCGACCATCCGATGGCGGCGAGAGCCTCGAGCACTGCACTGCCAGCGCCTCCCATCACGACATTCTCTTCCACCGTGACCAGCACGCGATGGCTGGCGGCGAGCTCGCGCACCAGTTCGACGTCGAGCGGCTTCACGTAGCGCATGTTCGCCACGGTGGCGTCGAGCACCTCGGCCGCCTTCAGGCAGGGCGCTACCATGGAGCCGAAGGCCAGGAAGGCCACGTCGCTGCCGCGGCGCCGCACCTCGCCCTTGCCGACCGGGAGCGCGGCCATCTTCGACTCGACCGGGACACCGGGGCCGTTGCCGCGCGGATAGCGTACCGCCGTCGGCGTATCGAGGGTCCAGGCGGTGTACAGCATCTGCCGCGTCTCGTTTTCGTCCGAGGGCACCATCACGGTGAGGTTCGGCACGCAGCGCAGGAACGACAGGTCGAACGAACCGTGGTGGGTCGGGCCATCGGCCCCGACCAGGCCGCCCCGGTCGATCGCGAACAGCACCGGGAGGTTCTGGATGGCCACGTCATGCACCAGCTGATCGTAGCCGCGCTGCAGGAAGGTCGAGTAGATCGCAACTACCGGCTTCATGCCGTCGCAGGCCAGGCCAGCTCCGAAGGTCACTGCGTGCTGCTCCGCGATCCCCACGTCGAAATAACGGTCGGGGTACTCGCGCGAGAAGCGCACCAGGCCGGAGCCTTCACGCATCGCCGGCGTGATGCCGACCAGACGTGGGTCGGTGGCGGCCATGTCGCACAGCCAGTCGCCGAACACCTGCGTGTAGCCCGGGACCGGTGCCGGGACCGGAGCCGCCTTCGCGACGATGCCGGCCACCGGGTCGAACTTCGACACCCCGTGATACTGGATCGGGTCGACCTCGGCCGGAGAGTATCCCTTGCCCTTGCGCGTCACCACGTGCAGGAACTGCAGGCCGCGCAGGTTGCGCAGGTTGTGCAGCGTGCTCGTGAGCGTGTCGACGTCATGCCCGTCGACCGGACCGAGGTAGTTGAAGCCGAACTCCTCGAACAGCGTGCCCGGCAGGAGCATGCCCTTCACGTGCTCCTCTGCGCGCTTGGCCAGTTCAAGCATGCCCGGTGCGGCCGACAGCACTTTCTCGCCGGCACGGCGCGCCGCGGTGTAGAAGCGCCCGGACATCAGCCGCGCCAGGTAGTTGTGCAGGGCCCCGACCGGCTGCGAGATCGACATGTCGTTGTCGTTCAGGATCACCAGCAGGTCGCATTCGGCCGACTCGGCGTTGTTCAGCGCCTCGAAAGCGAGGCCGGCGGACATCGCACCATCGCCGATGATCGCCACCACCCGCCGCGGTTCGTTCATGCGGCGTGCCGCCACGGCCATGCCGAGCGCGGCACTGATCGAGGTAGACGAATGCGCGACGCCGAACGTGTCGTACTCGCTCTCGTCCCGACGCGGGAATCCGGCGATGCCGCCACGCATGCGCAGCCGATCCATGCCCGCACGCCGGCCGGTCAGCACCTTGTGCGCGTAGGTCTGGTGCCCCACGTCCCACACCAGCCGGTCGTCGGGGGTATTGAACACATAGTGCAGCGCGACCGTGAGCTCGACCGTACCGAGGTTAGAGGACAGGTGGCCCCCGGTGCGCGACACCGACTGCAGCAGGAACTCGCGCAGCTCGTTGCAGAGTTGCGGCAACTGGCGGCGATCGAGCGTGCGCAGGTCTGCCGGGCTTTCGATCCGGCCGAGCAGTTCGAAGACTTCGTGCGGCTTGTTCAAAATTGTCTCTTCACGATGAAATCGGCCAGCTGGCCGAGTCGGGCAGCGCCCGGACCGAGCGGAGCAAGCGCGTCATCCGCCTGTGCGCGCAGGTCGCGCGCCCATTCCTTCGCAGCGCGCAGGCCGAGTACGGTGACGTAGGTCGGCTTGTTCGCTTCGGCGTCCTTGCCCGCCGTCTTGCCCAGGGTGGCCGTGCTTGCTTCGGCATCGAGCAGGTCATCGACCACCTGGAAAGCGAGCCCGATCGCCTTCGCGAAACGATCGAGATGAGCGCGCTCTGCCTCGTCCAGCGGACGTCCGCACAGCGCCCCCAACAGTGTCGCACATCGTATCAGCGCACCGGTCTTGTGGACATGCATGAATTCGAGTTCGGCGACGTCGAGCGTTCCACCGACCGCTGCCAGATCGATTGCCTGCCCCCCGGCCATGCCGCGCGAACCGGACGCCTGTGCCAGCAGCCGGACCATTTCGAGCTGGCGGGCCGGATCGTCTGCGAGCGGCTGTTCGGAGAGCACCTGGAACGCCAGGCTCTGCAGGGCATCGCCGACCAGCAGTGCCGTTGCCTCGTCGTACTGCACATGGACGGTCGGCTTGCCGCGCCGCAGCGTGTCGTCGTCCATGCAGGGCATGTCATCGTGCACCAGCGAGTAAGCATGGATCAGTTCGACCGCAGCCCCGGCCAGGGCGACGCGCTCGACCGGTGCCTGCACCACGTCTGCTGCGGCAAAGGCAAGCAGTGGCCGCACGCGCTTGCCACCGCCCGATGCGGCATAGCGCATCGCAGCATGCAGCCTTGCAGGCGCATGCCCGGCGTCGGGCAGCACCCGATCCAGCGCCCGCTCTGCGAGCGCCTGATGGGCGCGCATCCACGCCTCGAAACCCGCCGCATCGGCAGACATCGGCTCGGTTACCTCATGCGCAGGCTGACAGGTACATCCGCCGAAGATACCTGAGCGCGCCCCTAGCGGCAAACGACCTGCCGGGTCGGCCCTGCAGGTTCAATCGCGCTCGTCGCCGGCATCGGCGTCATCGGGATCGGCGCCACCGGCGGCGCGGGCACCCGGGCCCACGCGCGCGCCCGCGGCATCCAGCGTGAAGTCCTTCAACAGGCCGTCCTCGAGGACCTTCACCTGTGCCTGGACCGCCTGCAACTGCCCCTGGCACCAGGTCAGCAGTTCGGCGCCGCGCCGATAGTTTTCGAGCGATTCCTCCAGCGAAAGCTGCCCGGCTTCCATAGCGGCGACGATCTTCTCGAGTTCCGACATCGCGGTCTCGAACCGGGCGGGGGCGGCGGAATCCTTTGCAGAGGGCTTGGCCATCGGTTCCTTGAAGGTGCGGGCCTGGCGCCGCCGTTGCAGCGGCACGACGACCATGGGGCGCAGAGGCTAGCCGAGCCGGGCCGCCCGGGTCAACCGCGGCGACAGCGCAGGTGCGCAGACCGATCCCGGCAGGCTTCGCTGCGGGGGCGTTCGTTGCCCGCCCCACTGATTCAGGGGACAATCCCCGGCCTTTTCGGACGGAGGGCTGGGGCTCGCAGCACTCATGTGGAAGTGGTTCGTTCGCACGCGCGTCAGGAGGACTCAGTGACGGATTTTGCAGGCGTCCAGCGGCTCCGACCGGCAGCCTCACAGCTGCCGGTCGGCTGGTACATCGACCCGGCCATATGGGCGATGGAGGAACGCCTGATCTTCGATGCCGGCCCGCGCTATATCGGCCATGAGCTGATGGTGCCGGAGCCCGGAGACTACCGCGTGCCGGAGACCACTCGCGGCGCCGATGTTCTCGTACGCAACGCCGGGGGCATAGAACTGCTGTCCAACGTCTGCCGGCATCGCCAGGCGCAGATGCTGCAGGGTGCCGGCCATTCGGAACAGATCGTGTGTCCGCTGCATCGCTGGACCTACGATCTGTCCGGGCGCCTGCTCGGGGCGCCGAAGTTCGGCGCATCGCCCTGCCTCGATCTGCAGCGCACGGCGCTCACCCGCTGGAACGGGCTGCTGTTCGATGCGCGGCGCGACATCGCGCACGACCTCGCGCAACTCTCCCGGGTCGAGGAGATCGACTTCGATGGCTACCGTTTCGACCACCAGCTGGTCGAGCACTACGACGTGAACTGGAAGACCTTCATCGAGGTGTACCTCGAGGACTATCACGTCGACCCGTTCCATCCCGGGCTTGGCCGATTCGTCGACTGCGACAACCTCGACTGGGAATTCGGAGACTGGTATTCGGTGCAGCGGGTCGGGGTCAACAGCCGGCTGGCGCGCGCCGCCGGCTCACCGGTCTATTCGCGCTGGCACGAGCAGGTGCTGAAGCAGCGCGGCGGCAAGCCGCCGCAATTGGGCGCGATCTGGCTGACCTACTATCCGAACGTGATGGTGGAGTGGTACCCGGGCGTGCTGGTGGTCAGCTCGGTCAGGCCAGACGGCCCGGAGCGATGCACCAACATCGTCGAGTTCTATTACCCGGAGGAGATCGCCTGTTTCGAGCGCGAGTTCGTCGAGGCGCAGCGCGCCGCCTACATCGAGACCGCCGCCGAGGACCGCGAGATCTGCGAACGCATGCAGGCGGGGCGCAGGATCCTCTGGCGCCAGGGCCGCGACGATGTCGGCCCGTACCACTCTCCTTACGAGGACGGCATGCAGCACTTCCACGAGTTCGTGCAGCGCCAGCTGCACGGCAGCTAGCAGGCCGCCACCCGCGTGGCAGCCCTGTGGATGGTCGTCTCCGGGCTGTTCTTCACCGCCCATGGGGTGTTCGTCAAGCTGGCTGCCGGCCGCTTCGGGCTGGGCGAGCTGATGCTCTACCGCAGCCTGTTCATCGTGGTCGCGATCGTGCTGTTCACCCGCCTGGCCGGGTGGCCGCTGCGCACACCGCACTGGCGTGGGCATCTGGTGCGCAGCATCGCGGGCGTGGTCTCGATGCTGCTGTTCTTCGCCTGCCTGGCGCATGCACCGCTTGCCACCGCAGTCACGCTCAATTACACCTCGCCCCTGTTCCTCGCGCTGATCACCGGCCTGTTGCTGCGGGAACGACTGTCGCTGCCCGCCGTCGTGGCGATCGCGACCGGCTTCGCCGGCGTGCTTGCACTGCTGCAACCCTGGACGGAAGGTTCGCCGCTCATACCGGGCCTGCTCGGCCTGGCCGGCGGGGCGGTGGCGGCTGTCGCCTATCTCGGCGTACGGCAGCTCGGCGCGGCCGGTGAACCGGAGTGGCGGACCGTGTTCTATTTCGCGCTGCTCGGACTCGTGGCCGGTGTTGTGGCGCTGCCGTTCACCGGCGCGACGCCGGTACGCGCGTCCGACCTGCCGCTGCTGGCGGCCATCGGCGCCTTTGCACTCGCCTCGCAGCTGGCGATGACCTGCGCCTACTCGCGGGGCGCGACCCTGGTCGTGGCGACGCTGTCCTACTGCGGCGTGCTGTTTGCCGGCCTGTACGACCTGTTCGCGACAGGCGAGGCACCGACGGCCGCAGGCTGGCTGGGCATGTCGCTGATCGCCAGCGCCGGCGTGCTGTCGGTCGTTGCACGGCGCGCACCGCCGCCGAGGGCTATACACTCGGGGCACCGGTGACCAGCCGGCTTCCCGCGGCGCAGAGCCGCTCCCCAGGCTCGAGAACGACACACCCAGATGAACCACCACACCCTGATCAGCACCGAGGCGCTCGCCGCGAACCTGTCCGATCCCGATCTCGTCGTCTTCGACTGCCGGCATGACCTGATGAACGTCGAAGCCGGCCGCAACGCCTATGCCGCCGACCACATTCCCGGTGCACGTTTCGCCCACCTCGACGAGAACCTGTCCGGCCCCAAGACCGGGCGCTCCGGCCGCCATCCGCTGCCGGATGTCGTTGCCCTGTCGAACTGGCTGGGCCAGCAAGGCGTCGCCGCGGGCAGACAGGTCGTCACCTACGACGCGAGCGGCGGTTTCTTCGCAGCCCGCCTGTGGTGGATGCTGCGCTGGCTGGGCCACGATACGGTTGCCGTACTCGACGGTGGACTGCCAAAGTGGAAACTCGAGGGCCGGCCGCTGACGCAGGCCGCGCCGAACGGCCAGCCCGCAACGTTCACGCCGCGGCAGCGCGATGCGCTGCGGGTCGATGTATCGACCGTACTGGAGAACCTGCGCTCACCGGACATGCTGATCGTCGATGCCCGCACGCCGGAACGGTTTGCCGGCCTGAACGAGACGATGGATCCGGTCGGCGGGCATATCCCCGGCGCGGTCAACCGTTTCTTCCAGTCCAACCTCGAGAGCGACGGCACGTTCAAGCCGGCCGGCACCCTGCGCCGCGAATTCATCGACCTGATGACCGGGCACACAGCCGGGCAGGTCGTCCACCAGTGCGGATCCGGCGTGACCGCCTGCCACAACGTGCTGGCGATGGAAGTGGCCGGGCTCGGCGGCTCGCGGCTCTACCCCGGATCGTGGAGCGAGTGGTGCGCCGACCCGGCGCGGCCGATGGAGCCGCAGCCGGCGAAGGCATCGCCCGCCTAGACGCAGGCGGGCCAAGGGCCGTACGGGGCGGGAAGCTCCGTGGGCCCGGCGATTACTACTCGATCGCCTTGACGATATCCTCGACGACCTTCTTCGCGTCGCCGAAGACCATCATCGTCTTGTCCATGTAGAACAGCTCGTTGTCGAGGCCGGCATAACCGGCGGCCATCGACCGCTTGTTCACGATGATGGTACGCGCCTTGTAGGCATCGAGGATCGGCATGCCGTAGATCGGCGTGCCCTTCACCAGCGCGGCCGGGTTCACCACGTCGTTGGCGCCGAGCACCATCACCACGTCGGTCTGCCCGAAATCGCTGTTGATGTCCTCCATCTCGACGACCTGGTCGTACGGCACCTCGGCTTCGGCCAGCAGCACGTTCATGTGCCCAGGCATGCGACCCGCGACCGGATGGATCGCGTAGCGCACCTGGATACCCTTGGCCTGCAGCTTGTGCGCCATTTCCTTCACCGCATGCTGCGCCCGTGCCACCGCCAGCCCGTAGCCCGGAACGATGATCACGCTGTCGGCGTTCGACAGCATGAACGCCACGTCGTCCGCGCTGCCGCTCTTCACGGAGCGCTGCTCGGCCGTACCCGCAGCGGCACCGCCCTCCTGGCCGAACCCGCCCAGGATCACGTTGAAGAACGACCGGTTCATCGCCTTGCACATGATGTAGGACAGGATTGCCCCGCTCGATCCGACCAGCGACCCGGCGATGATCAGCATCGAGTTGTTCAACGAGAAGCCGATGCCCGCCGCCGCCCAACCGGAGTAGCTGTTGAGCATCGACACCACCACCGGCATGTCAGCGCCGCCGATCGGGATGATGATCAGCACGCCGAGTACGAAGGCGATCGCCAGCATCGCCCAGAACGGCGTCCAGTCCTGGGTCACCACGAACGCGATGCCGAAACCGAGCATGGCGATCGCCAGCACCAGGTTGAGCATGTGCTGGCCCTTGAACTGAACGGGCGCACCCTGGAACAGCCGGAACTTGTACTTGCCCGACAGCTTGCCGAACGCGATCACCGAACCGGAGAAGGTGATCGCACCGACGAATGCGCCGATGAACAGTTCGATCCGGTTGCCGATCGGGATCGGCTCGCCACGGTTGACGAGGCCGAGCGCCCAGGGCTCGGCGACCGTCGCCACGGCGATGAACACGGCTGCCAGGCCGATCATCGAGTGCATGAACGCGACCAGCTCCGGCATCTTGGTCATCTCGACGCGCTTGGCCATCACCGCGCCGAGCGTGCCGCCGACCGCGACGCCGCCGATCACGTACAGCATGCCGGTGGTCGCCGACTGCCCGGCGAGCTTGTAGATCAGCCCGACGGTGGTCAGCGCGGCGATGGCCATGCCGACCATGCCGAACAGATTGCCCAGCCGCGACGTCGTCGGATGGGAGAGGCCCTTGAGCGCCTGGATGAAGCAGACCGAGGCGATCAGGTACAGCAGAACGACGAGATTCATGCTCATGCGTGGTCTCCCGCGGCTTTCCGGGGCTCTTTCTTCTTGAACATCTCGAGCATCCGGCGCGTGACGAGGAAGCCACCGAACACGTTCACTGCGGCCAGTGCGACGGCGAGCACGCCCATCGTCTTGCCCAGCGGGGTCTCGGTCAGCGCGGCGGCGAGCATCGCGCCGACGATGACGATCGCGGAGATCGCGTTGGTCACCGCCATCAGCGGCGTATGCAGCGCGGGGGTCACGTTCCACACCACGTGGAAGCCGACGTAGATGGCGAGCACGAAGATGATCAGGTTTGTGATGGTCGGGTCAACGAGTTCCATGGCCGCTCTCTCTTTCGAGGTTATTGCTTGCGCACGAGTTCGCCGCCGTGGCACACGAGGGTGCCGGCGACGAGGTCGTCTTCGCGGTTGAGGTTGAACTGCCCGGTCTTGTTGTCGAGCATCAGCGCCAGGAAGGTCATCAGGTTGCGGGCGTACAGCGCGCTGGAATCGGTGGGGACCAGGGCCGGCAGGTTGGTCTGCCCGACCAGCTTCACGCCATGCGAGACCACGGTCTCGCCTGCCTTCGATCCCTCGACGTTGCCGCCCTGCTCGACCGCCATGTCGACGATCACCGAGCCGGGCTTCATCGACCTGACCATGTCGTCGGTGACCAGCACCGGCGCCTTGCGGCCGGGGATCAGCGCCGTGGTGATCACGATGTCGGCCAGCGCGATACGCTTGGCGACTTCGGCCGCCTGGCGCCCCATCCACGAGGCCGGCATCGGCCGCGCGTAGCCGCCTGCACCTTGGGCGATCTCGCGCTCTTCGTCGGTCTCGTACGGCACGTCGATGAATTTCGCGCCGAGCGACTCGATCTGCTCCTTCACCGCCGGGCGCACGTCGGACGCCTCGATCACCGCACCCAGCCGCTTCGCGGTCGCGATGGCCTGCAGGCCGGCCACGCCCGCGCCCAGGATCACCATGCGCGCGGCCTTTACCGTACCGGCGGCGGTCATCAGCATCGGCATGATGCGGCCGTAGGTGTCGGCGCCCAGCACCACCGCCTTGTAGCCGGCAATGTTGGCCTGGGAGGAGAGCACGTCCATCGACTGCGCACGCGAGGTGCGCGGCAGCAGCTCCATCGCGAAGGCGGTCAGGCCCTTGCTCGCGAGCGCCTCGATGCCGGCCGCGTCGTACGGTGCCAGCAGGCCGATCAGCACCGTGCCGGACTTCA
Source organism: Rhodocyclaceae bacterium (assembly GCA_020248265.1). Taxonomy (NCBI): domain Bacteria; kingdom Pseudomonadati; phylum Pseudomonadota; class Betaproteobacteria; order Rhodocyclales; family Rhodocyclaceae; species Rhodocyclaceae bacterium. The sequence goes on along the minus strand of JADCHX010000017.1, from coordinate 20,465 downwards.
TCGCGGAGACTTCTTCCGGCAGTGGCGAGCGTACCTTCAGGACCAGATCGCACTGGCCGTAGACGGAGGCGGCATCGGCCACGACCGTGGCACCCGCGGCAGCGTAGTCGGCGTCGGGAAAATTGGCACCGGCCCCGGCGCCAGCCTGCACGAACACGGCGTTCTGGCCGCCCGCGCAATACTTCTTCACTGTCTCGGGAGTCGCCGCAACCCGCGTCTCGCCGGGTCGAACTTCAGTGGGAATGCCGATCTTCATTTCAAGAGGTCCTTCTCCACGCCAGGCAGCGGTTATGGTGGTGATGGCCGACGCCGACCAAAAAGCCTCGGATTATATTCAAAACTCGCGGGCAAGCCAGACCTTCTTGATGCCTGACGGGGTCGGCGGGGCCCGGATCGGGTGGCCGCACCCCTATAATCCCGCCCCATGTCCCCGACGGATCCAGCGGCAAAACCCGTGGTGCGCATCCACGCGCTGCCCGACCTGCTGATCAGCCAGATCGCGGCCGGCGAGGTGATCGAGCGCCCGGCCTCGGCGCTGAAGGAACTGCTCGAGAACGCGATCGATGCCGGGGCGACCGAACTGGCGATCGAACTGGACGCCGGCGGCACGCGCCGGATCGCGGTGACCGACAATGGCCACGGCATCGACAGGGACGACCTCGCGCTGGCACTGACCCGCCATGCGACGAGCAAGATCGCGGCGCTCGAAGACCTGGAATCGGTCGCCAGCCTCGGCTTCCGCGGCGAGGCGCTGGCCTCGATCGCATCGGTGGCCGACCTCACCCTCGCCAGCCGCACCGCTGATTCGCGCCACGGCTGGCGCATCGGCCACATGGGTGCGACCGGTGCCGGCAGCGATGCCGGCGCCCGCATCGGCCCGGCCGCGATCGCGCCGGGCACCCGCATCGAGGCGCTCGATCTTTTCTTCAACACGCCGGCCCGCAAGCGCTTCCTCAAGTCGGAGCAGACCGAGTACGCGCACTGCGAAGAGGCAGTGCACCGCATCGCGCTCGCCCACCCTGCGGTCGGCTTCCGCCTGTCCCACAACGGCAAGCCGGTGCTGCGCCTGCCGCCCCAGGATCGCGCGGCGCGCATCGTCGCGCTGCTGGGCAGCGATTTCGCCGATGCCGCACTGCCGGTCGAAGAGAACATCGGGCACCTGGCGATCAGCGGCGCGATCGCACAGCCCGCCTACTCCCGGGCCTCGCGCGATGCACAGTATCTGTTCGTCAACGGCCGGTTCGTGCGCGACAAGCTCCTCTCGCACGCGGTGCGCGCCGCCTACCGCGACGTGCTGCACCACCAGCGCCATCCCGCGTTCGCGCTCTACGTCACCATCGACCCGCGCGCGGTCGACGTGAACGTGCACCCGACGAAGATCGAGGTGCGCTTCCGCGAGTCGCAGGCGGTGCACCAGTTCGTTCTGCATGCGCTCGAGAAGGCACTCGCCTCGACCCGGGCGGGCGCGACCGGCGGCAGCCTCGCCAGCCGGCAGGATGCGCTGCCGGCGGACGTGCCCGGCGACCGCGACGGCGGCGCAGCCAGCCCGTCGTGGAAGGCGCCCGCAGGCTGGGGCCGCGACCCGGCCAGCCGAGGTGCGGGCCCGGCGCAGGCCCCGCTCGGGCTTCGTTCGTCCGAACCGTCGGCGCTCTACGACGCGCTGTTCGGCCAGGTGGGGTCGGGCGGGACCGGGGCACCCCTCGATGCCGTCCGCGGCACCACAACGGCCGGCGAGGCCCGCATGGCTGTCCCGGACGGCGCCGCGCCGCCGCTGGGCTTCGCGCTCGGCCAGCTGGCCGGGATCTACGTGCTGGCCCAGAATGCACAGGGACTGATCGTCGTCGACATGCACGCAGCGCACGAACGCATTGTGTTCGAACGCCTGAAGCAGAGCATCGATGCCGGGGCGGTACCGCGCCAGCCGCTGCTGCTGCCGGTCTCGTTCGCGGCTTCGGCACTGGACATTGCCGCGATCGGCGAGCACCGCGGCACGCTCGACCAGCTGGGCTTCGACATGGCCCCGCTGTCCCAGGGAGCGATCGTGGTGCGTGCCGTACCAGCCACGCTGGAGCGTGCCGATCCGGTCGACCTTGCCCGATCCGTGCTTGCCGAACTGCACGAGTCGGGCGAGGTGGATACGGTCGCGGCCCGGCGCGACCAGCTGCTGTCGACGATGGCCTGCCATGGCGCGGTGCGCGCCAACCGGGCACTGACGCTGGCCGAAATGAACGCGCTGCTGCGCGAGATGGAGGCGACCGAAAGGTCCGGCCAGTGCAACCACGGCCGGCCGACGTGGTGCCAGGTCACGCTGGCCGAACTCGACCGGATGTTCCTGCGCGGCCGTTGATGCACGCCGACCGCGACAGGCAGGGCTTGCCACCCGCGCTGGTGCTCACCGGACCGACCGCCAGCGGCAAGAGCGGGGTCGCGGTCGAACTCGCCCGCTGCCTGCCGTGCGAAATCGTCAGCGTCGACTCCGCGCTGGTCTACCGCGGCATGAACATCGGCACCGCGAAGCCCGACGCGGCGACGCTGGCCAGCGTACCGCACCACCTGGTCGACCTTCTTGAACCGACCGAGCGCTACAGCGCAGCGCGCTTTGTGGAGGATGCGCTGTCGACGATGGCCGCAATCACCGCGCGCGGCAACCTGCCGCTGCTCACCGGCGGCACCATGCTCTACCTGAAGGCACTCGCCTCGGGCATCGCCGACCTGCCGCAGGCGGATGCAGCCACCCGCAGCGTGATCGACACGATGGCCGCCGGCAGCGGCTGGCCCGCGCTCCACGACGAACTGTCGCGCTGCGATCCCGATACTGCGGCACGGCTCGACCCGAACGACGCACAGCGCATCCAGCGCGCGCTCGAGGTGTACTACCTGAGCGGCGAACCGATGTCGAAACTGCTGCGCGAGCGGCCACCCCGGCCGCTGCCCTACCGGCTGATCCAGGCGGCGCTGGTACCCTCGGACCGCAGCCTGCTGCACGCACGCATCGAGACGCGCTTCGACGAGATGCTCGAACTCGGGCTGATCGGCGAGCTGCGCCGGCTGCGCGAGCGGCATGCGCTGGACCCGGAACTGCCATCGATGCGCTGCGTCGGTTACCGCCAGGCCTGGGCCTACCTGGACGGCCGCACCTCGCTCGGGCAACTGCGCAGCACCGGCATCGCAGCCACCCGCCAGCTCGCCAAGCGCCAGCTCACCTGGCTGCGCTCTATGCCGGAGGTGGCAACCTTCGACTGTCTGGCGCCCAACCCCATGGGGCAGGTACTCGACTTCTTCGGCGGCATGCTCGCCGACTGACCGGGATCAGCCGACGATGGAGCGCACGCTGCCGTGCGCCAGCATGGTTTCGAGCGCGGTGCCCGGTACGGCGTCGCGGGCATCCTGCAGCACCTTGCCCCCTGGCAGTCGGGTGATGCTGTAGCCGCGCTCGAGCACCGCCTCGGGGTTCAGGTGCACGAGGCTCGCCCGCAACGCATCGAGTCTCGACTGGCGGCGCTCGATCAACCGGCTGCCGGCGCTCGACAATCGCGCACCCAGGCGCGCCAGATCGGCGGCCTTCGCGGCGGCGTCCGGCCGCACCTGCGCCAGCCGCGCGGCGACGCGCCCGGTGCGGCTGGCCGCAGCATCCAGCAGGCGGGCCTGCGCCTGCGACAGCCGGCGCTGCAGATGGCCGAGCGCGACCGCCTGGTCGCGCGCACGGGCACCCGGATGCGTCAGGCGGCGCTGCAGGTGGTCAAGGGTCTGCATTCGCTGCTCCAGCAGGCGCCACTGCGCGCGGCTGAGCACCGCAGCCTGCGCCTGCAACCGCTGGTGCAGCTGCGCCGCGTCCGGAACCACCATCACGGCAGCGGCGGTCGGCGTGGTCGCGCGGGCGTCGGCGACGAAGTCCGCGATGGTGAAATCGGTTTCATGCCCGACCGCACTGACGGTCGGGATCGGGCTGTCGGCGATCGCGCGCGCGACGACTTCTTCGTTGAACGACCACAGGTCCTCGATGCTGCCACCGCCGCGCCCGACGATCAGCACGTCGCATTCCGCCCGTTCGCCGGCCACCGCGATCGCGCGCGCGATCTGGCGTGCCGCGCCCTCGCCCTGCACCAGCGCCGGGTAGACGATCACGTGCACCCCCGGGGCGCGCCGGCGCAGCGTGGTGAGCATGTCGCGCAGGGCCGCGGCCGAGGTCGACGTGACGATGCCGACGGTGCGCGGGAACGACGGCAGCGGCCGCTTGCGCTCGGCGGCAAACAGGCCCTCGGCCGACAGCTTCGCCTTCAGCCGCTCGAACGCAGCGAACAGCGCGCCCAGGCCGGCACGGCGCATCGTCTCGACATTGAGCTGGAAATCGCCGCGCGCCTCGTACAGCGACGGTACGGCGCGCAACTCGACCTCGCTGCCGTCGCTCGGCTGCCAGCCCAGCAGCGAGGCGCGGTGGCGGAACATCACGCAGCGCACCTGCGCCTGGGCGTCCTTCAGCACGAAGTAGCAATGACCGGAGTCGTAGCGGCGGAAATTCGATATCTCTCCGGCTACCCACAGCGCTGGCAGAGCTTGTTCGACTGCCTCTCGCGCCGCCCGGTTGAGCGCCGCCACGGTCAGGATCTCGGGGCGGGAGGCTGGTTCGCGCATGCCGCGATTCTAGCGTCGGCGGCGCGGCACGGGGCCGATCGATCAGCGCATCGGGAACTCGGGACGAATCACGGAACGGCGCGGCCTGCAGGAACGAAACTGCCCTGGAACCCGCGAGAAATCGTGCACAGGCCGTCACTTCTCCACAGCATCCCGGAAATGCCCCGGTTTACCAGCCGAAACCGACCGCACCCCTGGGGCGAGTAATGCAAGACATTGATTAATAATGACTTACTTTCTGCACAAAAAAGCAGCAATCCAAACGGGGACACGGCTGCACAACGGTTTCAGCCCGTTTCAGGCACTCTATTCACAAACTTATCCACAGAACATGTGGAAAATGAAAAATCTCCCGTTGAGTGAAGCGCTTAGCATCACCTGCACCCGTTTGGCCGCGCCTTGTGCTTGCCCTCGGCCGCGCCGGTCGATAGAGTCGGGGCGCTTCCCAACAAGACTCCTCCCCTATCCGTGTTTGCAATCATCCAAGGTGCCGGCTGGCCTATCTGGCCGCTGATCATCGCTTCGATCATTGCCTTGGCCATCATCGGTGAACGTGGATGGACCCTGCGGCGCACGCTGGTCGCTCCGGCCGACCTGCTGCCGAATGTGGTGGCCGAGTTCCGCCAGAACGGCGCATCGCCCGAGATGGTCGAGCGGGTCGCTGCCCATTCGCCGCTGGGCGAAGTGCTGGCCGCGGGCCTGCGCAACGTGCGCAGCCCGCGCGAGGTCATGAAAGAGGCGATCGAGGAAACCGGTCGAGGCGTCGCGATGCAGCTGGAGCGCTACCTGACCACGCTCGGCACGATCGCGGGCATGGCACCGCTGCTTGGCCTGTTCGGCACGGTGATCGGCATGATCGAGATCTTCGGCGCGCAATCGGCTGCGGGCACGCCCGCACAACTCGCGCAAGGCATCTCGATCGCGCTCTACAACACCGCGTTCGGCCTGATCGTTGCGATCCCCAGCATGATCGCCTACCGGCACTATCGCGCCAAGGTCGACGGCTACGTGGTCGACATGGAACTCCAGGCGGTAAAGCTGGTCGAGGTAGTGCACGGTGAACGCCTTGCCTGACCGCGCGCGGGGTGCCGCGTGAATTTCCGGCGCGGCCGCCCGCGCGACGAGCCGGAGATCAACCTGGTACCGATGATCGACGTGTTCCTGGTGGTGCTGATCTTCCTCGTCACCTCGACCACATTCACCCGGTTCTCCGAGTTGCAGATCAACCTGCCCCAGGCTTCGGCGGAATCGCCGCCGAACCGGCCGGTGCAGATCAACGTCGCGATCGACGCGACCGGACGCTATCTGGTCAACCGCCAACCGGTGGTGTTCGGCAATCCCGAGCAGTTCAGCCAGGCGCTGCGCAAGGTGGGCGGCGAGGCGAAAGAACCGGTGATCGTGATCAGCGCCGATGCTGCCGCCACGCACCAGGCCGTGGTCAACGTGATGGAAGCAGCGCGGCTCGCCGGTTATCCGCAGATCACGTTCACCACCCAGGGCTCCGGCGCGCGCTGAACGGCACCGCGTCCGTTCCGCGCGCCGACCGCCGATGCCGCGCTTCGATACCGACCGCCACTGGGCGAGGCTGAGCGTGCGCAGCGCGCTGCTGCTGCCGGTGTCCTGGCTGTTCCGGCTGGCCGTCGAATTGCGCCGGCTCGCCTTCCGCATCGGCTGGGCGCGCCGCCACGCCGTATCCGTACCGGTGATCGTGGTCGGCAATGTCACCGTCGGCGGCACCGGGAAGACGCCGCTGACCATCTGGCTGGTGCTCTACCTGATCACCCGCGGCTGGCATCCCGGCGTGGTCAGCAGAGGCTACGGCGGCAGCGCCAGCGACGATCGCGTCAGCGAACCGGTCGGCCCGCACAGCGATCCGTCGCGCGTCGGCGACGAGCCGGTGCTGATCGCCCGGCGTACCCCGGCACCCGTATGGATCGGCGTCGACCGGGTGTTCGCCGCGCGCGCGCTGCTGCGCGAACATCCGGAGTGCGACGTGCTGATCGCCGACGACGGCCTGCAGCACTACCGCCTCGAGCGCGATGTCGAAGTCGCGGTGGTGGACGCTGGCCTCGGATTCGGCAACGGGCACATGCTGCCGTCCGGTCCGCTGCGCGAGCCGGTGCACCGCTTGAGCGCGGTGGACGCGCTGGTGGTCAACGGCGCGGCATCGATGGCGGCGCCGGTGCCGCGCGACGCGCAGTTCGAAATGCGTATTGCAGCGGGGCGCATGTACCGGCTGGACGACCCGTCGATCACCGCCGCGCCCGAATCCCTGCGCGGCCAGCGGCTGCATGCGGTCGCGGGGATCGGCTATCCGGACCGTTTCTTCAGCCTGCTGTCCTCCCTCGGCCTGACCTTCGTCGAGCACCCTTTCCCGGACCATCACCATTTCGAGCCGGCGGACCTCGACTTCGGCGACGAGCCGGTGATACTCACGGAAAAGGATGCCGTAAAATGCATCCAGTTCGGTGCATCCCACCACTGGGTACTCCCGGTCGAGGCGCAGCTCGATGCCGCGTTCGGAGAACACCTGGTGCACCGCCTTGAAGGCAGGCCCTGATCGCCGGCACCAGCCTGGTGCGGCCTGCACCGGGCACCTGTATCCTCCGTGCCCGGATGCCCGGACGCGCTCGGATTCCACGTTCCTCACGCAACGCCTGCTGAAAGCGACGACATGGACGCAAAATTGCTGGAGATCCTGGTCTGCCCGGTCACCAAGGGAAGCCTGACGTTCGACCGCAGCCGGCAGGAGTTGCTGTCGCAGGGCGCAGGGCTCGCCTATCCGATCCGCGACGGCATACCGATCATGCTCGAGGACGAGGCGCGCCGGCTGGCGCCGGAAGAGCTCGAAGCGCTGCGCCGAGGGTGACTGCATCGCCGCAGGTGATGGCGTTCGTCGCGGCGATCCCGGCCCGGCTTGCCTCGACCCGGCTGCCCGGCAAGCCGCTCGCCGACATCGCCGGGCGGCCGATGGTGGTTCGCGTGGCCGAGCGCGCGGCAGCCAGCGGTGCCAGCGAGGTGTGGATCGCCACCGACGACCCGTCGGTCGTGGCCGCCGCGGCGGCGCATGGGTTGCAGGCCGCGCTGACGCGCAGCGACCATCCGTCCGGCACTGACCGGATCGCCGAGCTTTGCGTGCAGCGCGCATGGCCGGACGACACGATCGTGGTCAACGTGCAGGGCGACGAGCCGCTGATCGACCCCGCGCTGATCGCGGCCGTCGCACGCCGGCTGCACGAGACGCCGGATGCGGCGATCGCCACCGCCTGCCACGCCCTGCATTCCACCCGCGAGATGTTCGACCCCAATGTCGTGAAGGTGGTCCTGGACCGGCGCGGCTTCGCACTCTATTTCAGCCGCGCGCCGATCCCGTATGCGCGCGACGCGTTCGCCGCCTCGGCGCCGGCGATCTGTCCGGTTGCGGACGACCGCGCTGGCGCGCCACTGCCCGAGGGCCTGCCGGTGTACCGGCATGTCGGGCTGTATGCCTATCGCGCAGCCGCCCTGCGCCGTCTGTCGGCCCTGCCACCGACCGCGCTGGAACAGTTCGAATCGCTGGAGCAGTTGCGCGCGCTCTGGCATGGCGAATCGATCGTGGTCGAAGCCGCGCCCGACGCTCCGGCTGCAGGCGTGGACACGCCGGCCGACCTCGAACGGGTGCGCCGGGTCCTGGCGCGGGACGGCAGCCGCTGACTGCACGCGGCTGCCGCTGGACTCGGACTCGCCGGGTCGGGGGCCGTTGCGTATAATGCGCGGCAGTCTGACTACTGCATAAAGACGAATCGACGATCAAGCCGTATCTGGCAGACACGTCGACCCATCGGCACCACCGCCCGCAGCATTCCACGGGCACAGACCAAAGGAGCCGCTCCGTCCGGGGTTCGTCGCCGGCGCAGCGCTTTTCGATCATGCGCATACTGCTTCTAGGGCCCCCGGGGGCAGGCAAGGGAACCCAGGCCGCGTTCCTGCGCGACCGGTTCCACATCCCCCAGATCTCCACCGGCGACATGCTGCGCGCTGCGGTCAAGGCCGGCAGTCCGCTCGGGCTGGCCGCCAAGAAGGTGATGGATGCCGGCGAACTCGTCTCCGACGAGATCATCATCGGCCTCGTAAAGGATCGCCTGTCCGCCGACGACTGCAAGGCCGGCTACCTGTTCGACGGGTTCCCGCGCACCATTCCGCAGGCAGACGCGATGCGCACGGCGGCGGTCGCGATCGACCAGGTGCTCGAGATCGCGGTCGACGATGCAGAGATCATCAGCCGCGTCAGCGGGCGGCGCGTGCACCCGGCATCGGGACGCACTTACCATGAGGTCTACGCGCCGCCGAAGGTCGCGGGGCTGGACGACGCGACCGGCGAACCGCTGATCCAGCGCGACGACGACCGCGAAGAGACCGTACGCAACCGGCTCGACGTCTATCGCCGGCAGACCCGGCCACTGGTCGATTACTACCAGCGCTGGGCGCAGTCCGGCGAAGGCGGGGCACCGCGCTACGCCTGCATCCCCGGCGTCGGGGCGGTCGACGAGATCGGCCGGCGGATGCTCGCGGCGATGGGTGCCGGCGGAGGCGATGCCGGCTAACGCTTTCTACGCCCAGTCCGGGGGCGTGACAGCCGTCATAAACGCCTCGGCTGCGGGCGTGATCGAAACCGCGCGCCGTCACCCCGGGAAGATCGGCAAGGTGTTTGCCGGGCGCGACGGCATCGTCGGCGCGCTGAACGAAGACCTGATCGATACCGGGCGCGAGACCGCGTCGGCGATCGCGGCCCTGGTGCGCACGCCCGGCGGCGCCTTCGGCTCGTGCCGGTACAAGCTGAAGGGCATCGAAGAGCATCGCGCGCAGTACAACCGGCTGATCGAGGTGTTCCGCGCCCACGACATCCGCTACTTCTTCTACAACGGCGGCAACGATTCGGCCGACACCTGCCTGAAGATGACGCAGGTCTCGTCGTCCATGGGCTACCCGCTGGCCTGCATCCATGTGCCGAAGACCATCGACAACGACCTCGCCGGCACCGACAACTGCCCCGGCTTCGGTTCGGTCGCGAAATATGTGGCGACCTCGATGCGCGAAGCGGCGTTCGACGTGGCGTCGATGGCGAGCAACTCGACCCGCGTGTTCGTGCTCGAGGTCATGGGGCGGCATGCCGGCTGGATCACCGCTGCCGTAGGCCTGGCCGACGATGCCGACCATCCACTGCCGCTGGTGCTGCTTTTCCCCGAGATCCCGTTCGAGGAGGCACGCGTGCTGGCCCGCGTCGAGCGTCTGGTGAAGACGCACGGCTACTGCTGCATCGGCGTATCCGAAGGGTTGCGCGGCACCGACGGGAAATTCCTGTCCGAATCGGGCCTGCGCGATTCGTTCGGCAACGCGCAACTGGGTGGCGCCGGCGAACGGGTCGCGCGCCTGATTCGCGACCGGCTGGGGCACAAGTACCACTTCGCGCTGGCCGACTACCTGCAGCGCGCGGCACGCCATATCGCCTCGAAGACCGACGTCGAGCAGGCCTATGCCGTCGGCCGAGCGGCGGTGCAGGCCGCGCTGCGCGGCGAGAGCGGCGTGATGGTCTCGATCGAGCGCACCTCGCAGCAGCCCTACCGATGGTCGCTGAGGCTGGTGCCGCTTTCGCGCGTCGTCAACCGCGAACACATGCTGCCTCGCGGCTTCATCAGCCGGGACGGCTTCGGCATCACTGCGCGCGCACGCGCCTACCTGCAACCGCTGATCCGCGGCCAAGCCGGGCTGAAGTTCAGCAACGGCCTGCCCGCGTATGTACGGCTGAAGAATGTTTCCATCAAGAAGAAGCTCGCGCCGTTCAAGACCTGATCGAGCACGGGACGACAGGATCGTCGGAATCAGTACGCAACACGCGTTTTTCCAGGCAGTTCGAACCGAGAGAAAACGAGGGGGAAGTGACTCATGGCCGCACCGTTGTGGTTTGCACTGGCATGCTCGATCGCAGCGATCCTGTACGGGATCGTTTCGACCCAATGGATTCTCAAGCAGCCGACCGGAAATGATCGAATGCGGGAGATTGCCGCCGCGGTGCAGGCCGGGGCGGCAGCCTACCTGAACCGGCAGTACACGACGATCGCCGCGGTCGGGGCGGTACTGTTCGTGCTGATCGGCCTGGCGCTGTCCTGGCTCACCGCCTTCGGCTTCCTGGTGGGCGCGGTGTTCTCGGGTGCCGCCGGATACATCGGCATGAACGTCTCGGTGCGTGCGAACGTGCGCACCGCCGAGGCTGCACGCACCGGCCTCGATGAAGCGCTCGCGGTGGCGTTCCGCGGCGGTGCGATCACCGGCATGCTGGTGGTCGGGCTGGGCCTGCTGTCGGTGGCCGGGTACTTCGCGATCCTCGTCGGCATGGGCTACGACGTGAACACGACGGTGCTCAACGCGATGATCGGGCTGGCCTTCGGCAGTTCGCTCATATCGATCTTCGCACGCCTCGGTGGCGGCATCTTCACCAAGGGCGCGGACGTCGGCGCCGACCTCGTGGGCAAGGTCGAGGCCGGCATCCCCGAAGACGATCCGCGCAACCCCGCCGTGATCGCGGACAACGTCGGCGACAACGTCGGCGACTGCGCCGGCATGGCGGCCGTCCTGTTCGAGACCTACGCGGTGACAGTGATCGCGACGATGCTGGTCGGCGCGATGTTCGCAGCCGACCTCGGCCCGAACGCGGTGCTCTACCCGCTGGTGCTCGGCGGCGCATCGATCGTTGCGTCGATCATCGGCTGCTTCTTCGTGAAGGCCTCGCCCGGCGGCAAGATCATGAACGCGCTGTACAAGGGCGTGATCGTCGCCGGCCTGCTGTCGGCGATCGCCTTCTACCCGATCACCACGTCGATGATGTCCGGGGCCGCGGGTGGCGCGATGCCGCTGTTCCTGTGCGCGCTGATCGGTCTCGCGCTCACTGCGGCGATGGTAGTGATCACCGAGTACTACACGGCGACCGAGTATGCGCCGGTGCGCCATGTCGCCCAGGCCTGCACCACCGGGCATGCGACCAACATCATCGCCGGCATCGGCATCTCGATGAAGTCCACCGCGGCCCCGGTGCTGGCGGTGTGCCTGGCGATCTGGGGTGCCTACGCCCTGGGTGGTCTGTACGGCATCGCGATCTCCGCGACCGCCATGCTCTCGATGACCGGTGTGATCGTCGCCCTCGATGCGTACGGCCCCATCACCGACAACGCGGGCGGCATCGCCGAGATGTCCGAGATGCCGGCCTCGGTGCGTGCGATCACCGATCCGCTGGACGCGGTCGGCAACACCACGAAGGCGGTGACCAAGGGCTATGCGATCGGCTCGGCCGGGCTGGCGGCGCTGGTGCTGTTCGCCGACTACACGCACAAGCTCGAGAGCACCAACCCGGGCGTGACCTTCACGTTCAGTCTGTCCGACCCGATGGTCATCATCGGCCTGTTCATCGGCGGCCTGATCCCGTTCCTGTTCGGCGCGATGGCGATGGAGGCGGTCGGGCGCTCGGCGAGCTCGGTGGTGGTCGAGGTACGGCGGCAGTTCAAGGAAATCCCCGGCATCATGGAAGGTACGGCCAAGCCCGACTATTCGCGCGCGGTCGACATGCTGACCCGGTCCGCCATCAAGGAGATGATGGTGCCGTCGCTGCTGCCGGTGCTGGTGCCGATCGCCGTCGGCTTCCTTCTAGGCCCGATCGCGCTCGGCGGCTTGCTGATGGGCTGCATCGTCACCGGTCTGTTCGTCGCGATCTCGATGACCACCGGCGGCGGGGCCTGGGACAACGCCAAGAAGTTCATCGAAGAGGGCAACCACGGCGGCAAGGGCTCCGATGCGCACAAGGCGGCTGTCACGGGCGACACGGTGGGCGATCCGTACAAGGATACGGCGGGCCCGGCGGTCAATCCGCTGATCAAGATCATCAACATCGTCGCGTTGCTGATCGTGCCGCTGCTGCCGGTGACGCAGCCTGCCGCGAAGGTGGAAGCGCCGGCAGCGGTAGCGATCGCGGCGGCGCCGGCGACGACGGTGGTGGCCGAGGTGCCGGTCGGGCGTTGATGCTTGCTGTGCAGGATCGAGGCGAGGGGCCACCTGGCTCTTGGTCCTGTGCAGGATCGAGGCAAGGGGCCACCTGGCTCCGCTCGTGTCCCCCGCCTCCGGGCGCTGCCGCGCCCGGAGGCTCCTCCTTTACCTCGCTCCGCCAGGTAGCCCCTCGCCTCGATCCGCGCAGGTGCTGTGGTGAGAGAGGAACCATGCAACCGTCCGACGGCACCAGACCGCAGTGCCTTCGCACCAGCCCATCCTCCACTCTCAACAGGGCACGGTGGTGGAGAAGACGCGCGCACCGGGCTGCCGGTGGAGCGAGGTAAAGGAGGAGGCCCGGGCCTGCGCCAGCAGGGCCGGGCCGGGGGACACGAGCGGAACCGGCAGCCCGGTGCGTGTGTCCGGGCACCATCGTCGAAGATCCCGGCAGCCCGGTGCGCGTGTCGAGGCACCATCGTACGACAGCCCGGCAGCCCGGTACGCGTGTCAAGGCACCACATCGTGCGATTCGCCATGGTCGGGCCCGTCTCGCTCGGGTTATCCTATGGCCCGGTAGCCTTCGGCACGCCGGACGCAACCTCCAGGGGATTGCATCCGGCCGTCTGTGGGCGCCCGTTCCACCGATGTCAGAGGGTGTCAAATGCTCTACCGCCTGGGTGATCGCCAAGTAACGCTGGAAGGCAACGCTTTCGTCGCCGCCAATGCGACGGTGATCGGCAGCGTCGTGCTGAAAGACCAGTCATCGGTATGGTTCGGTTCGATCGTGCGCGGCGACAGCGACCTCATCACGATCGGCGAAGCCTCCAACGTGCAGGACGGCTGCGTGCTGCATACCGATGCTGGCATCCGGCTCACGCTCGGCCGGCGGGTGAGCGTCGGACACATGGTGATGCTGCACGGGTGCACGATCGGCGACGGCAGCCTCGTAGGAATCCGAAGCGTGGTGATGAACCATGCAGTGATCGGGCGCAACTGCCTGGTGGGTGCCGGCACGCTGATCCCGGAGGGCAAGACTTACCCCGACGGCGTGCTCATCCTCGGAACGCCAGGGCGGGTCGTCCGCCACCTCACGCCCGAGGAGATCGAGCACCTCGGACACAACGCGGATCATTACGTCGAGCGTGTGCGGCAGTACCGTGCAGGCTTCGCCGCAGACGGAACCGCCGACTGAGCCGCGCGATGACGACCCCGACAACCCCGCCTGCGCCCCCTTCGGGTCCGACGATCGCCCCGGGAATCCCGCTGCTGGGCGAGGCAACGGTCCTTCGGCGCAACGGCACTGCGCGACCCGTCCCCGGCATCCTGAGCCCGGTCGTACTCAAGGTATACGAGTTGGCAGGCGAACAGATCAGCGCCGTCGACCTGCGCACGGCCGCCGGAATGGACGACGCCGCTCTCGGCGCAACCCTGGGCGAACTGGTCGAACGCGGCCTGATCATCGCCGAGGTGGTGCCGGTCGCAGATCCGCTCGATCTCGATTTCACCTCCCCGGAACTCCTCGACAAACTGCGTGCCGAGACGAAGAAGGAACAGCAGGCCGAGGAGGAAGCGCGCCAGCGGGTGGAGGCCGAGCGCAAGGCCAAGGTGCAGGCTGAAGCGAGGGTCCGCGCCGAAACCGAGGCCAAGGCGCGCGCCGATGCCGACGCCAAGGTCAACGCGGCGGCGCTGGCGCGCCTGAAGGCCGAGAAGGTCGTACGAAACCAGTCCGACGAGGAGATCGTCGCGCGCCAGGGTGCGCTCGACCGCGCCGAGGCCGAGGTGCGTGCGCGGGCCGATGCGCTTGCGCGCGCTGAAGCCGAGGCACGGGCACGGGCCGAGTCGGTACGCAAGGCCGAGACCAACGCGGCCGCTCGCCTCGCGGCCGTGCGCCGGATGGAGGCCGGACTGAAGGCCAGGATAGCCGCCCTCGCGCGGCTCGACGCGGAACGCAAGCAGAAGGCCATCGCAGAGGCAAAGGCGCGCGACGAATCAACCACACTCGTCCGGGCCGGGGCCCTCGCGCAGGCGGAGGCCGAGCGCCGGGCCCGCGAAGCAGCCGAACAGCGCGCGGAAGCCGAGCGCGAGCTGCGCCAGCAGGTCGAAGCCAAGGCCAGCGTGGAAGCGCAGGCCCGGCAGGATGCGCTCGCCCGGGCGCGCGAGGCGCAGGCAATGGAAGACCGGTTGCGTGCGGAAGCCGGCGAGCGCGCGCTGGCCGAGCAGGCTGCACGGGAGGAGGCGCAGGCCGAGCGCCGAGCCCGCGAACAGGCCGAAGCGATGGCGGCCGCCGAACGCACCGCACGCGAAGAAGTCGAGCGACGTGCGCAGGCGCACGCCGATGCGGAAAGGCGCGCGCGCGAACAGACACAGGCGCTGATCGAAGCCGAACGGTCGCTGCGCGAAGAAGCCGAGGCGAGGATGCGCGCGCTGTCTTCCACCGACCGCGAACCCCGCGAAAAGGTCGCGGCGCAGACGCCGGCCGATAGCGAATGGCAGCCGCTCGCCGGACTGAAACCGACTGCGCGGCCGACACCGACACCGACACCGACGCCAACGCCTACGCCGACACCGACGGCGGCACCGGCACCGGCACCGGCACCGTCATATGTACCGCCCCCGGCCACGCCGCCTGCAGCGGCTCCGTCGCCGATGGTCGATGCAGACGTGCTGGCCAGTGCGGCGCGACAGGCAATCGAGGATGCCGAGGCCCGGTCGCGCCTCGAACAGGAGCGCTTCACCCGCGAACTCGAAGATCAGATGGCCCGCCTCACCGCCGAACAGGCAGCGGCCCCGGCCTCCGGAGGCGCGGGCGGCGAGCGTGGCGGGACGAGTACGCCCGAAGAGCAGATGCGCTCGATCCGCGACGCCGAAGCACGCGATCGGGCCGAGGACTTCGCCCGGCGGCAGATGACCGACATCCTCAAGATGGAGGAGAAGCGCGCGAAGGAAGAAGAGCAGCGCCGGCTGCTTGCCGAAGAAGAATCGAAGCGCCGCGTGCGTGAAGCCGCCGAGATCGCCAACCGGGCCCGCGCCGAGCGCGAGAAGTTCGAACGCGAGCGCGAGCGTCAGCGCAAGCTCTCGGAGGCGGAAGCTCAGGCGCTGGCACGAGCGAAAGCCCGCGCTGAACAGCCATCGAAATCCCGCTGGAAGATCTATGCCACAGCCCTGGTACTGCTGGCAGCGGTCGTAGTCGGGCTGTTCGAAGTGCTTCCGTTCAACACCTACCTGGGGCGCGTCGAACAGGCGATGAGTGCCGCACTCGGGGAAAAGGTGGCCATCAAGTCGATGCACGCGTCGCTGATCCCACGCCCCAACATCCGGCTCACCGACGTGGTCGTCGGTACCGGTCCAGCCAGCGCGACCATCGCGTCGGTACATGCGGTGCCGACGCTGTCGTCGCTGTTCGCGGGCCCGCTCACGTTCGAGTCGGTGCAGCTCAGTACCGTCACGATGCCTCCGGAATTCCTGCCGAAACTGCCCGATGTCGTCGGCATGGACGGCAGGGATACGCTCGGCTTCGAACGCATTTCGATCCGCAACCTGCGCGTGGCCATGCCCGACATCGAACTGCCACAGGCCGAAGTCGAGGTCGTGTGGGACGCCACGGGCAGGTTCAGCAGCGCCAGCATACTCGTCTACAGCCGCAGGGTATCGATCGTCCTGACACGTGCCACGGAGGACATCGCCTTGCGCCTGTCGGCGACCGACTGGCAGCCGCTGCCGGGCAGTTCGGCAACCATCGACCAGTTGAAGGTGAACGGCATCGTCACGCGAAGCGGGCTGGTCGCCAGCGAGGTCGATGCCGAACTGTATGGCGGCACGGCACAGGGCTCGCTCAAGGTCGCCTGGGGTGCGGATGCACCCGTCGCCACCGCCAGCGGCGAATTCCTCCTGCGCCGGCTCGATGCCGCGAAGTTCCTGCCGGCGATGACGGTCAACGCCACCGCGAGCGGCCTGATGGACGGGAACATGAAGTTCTCGCTGCAGGCCCCGGCGCTGCGCCGCCTCCTCGATTCGCCCCAGGTCTCCACCGCATTCACCATCCGGCGCGGCTGGCTGGGCGGCATCGATCTCGCACGGCTGTTGCTCGACCCGGCGAACCGGGGCGGTCGCACCACCTTCGAGGAGTGGACAGGGGTGTTCGCCATGTCCGGCAGCAGCTATTCGCTGCGCCAGATGCGGCTGGCTTCGGGGCCGATGATCGCGACCGGTACAGCCGAAATCGATGCCACGAGCGCGCTGACCGGACGCATCAACGCCCAGTTGACCACCGGAAACAGTAACCCGATACGCGCCAATTTCAGCCTCGGCGGCACGCTGCAGAAGATCGAAGTCGGTAACTGACCCCGGGGCCGGTTCACCTGCCGCGTGCGTATCCGGTCGCTCGCCGGACGGGGTCGACCGACGATAGCCGCGCGCCCCGTCAGACGCCCCCGCGCACCCGGCCCACGGCCCGCCGCCAGCGCTCGAGGCGCATACCGGCCTCGTCGCGCGACATCTGCGGCTCGAAGCACCGGTCGAGCTTCCAGTGCGCATCCAGGGCCGCTGCGTCCGGCCAGAGGCCGGTACCGAGTCCGGCGAGCAGAGCGGCACCGATCGCAGTGCATTCGGTGACCGACGGCCGGAGTACCGGTACGCCCAGCAGGTCGGCCTGGAACTGCATCAGCGCATCGTTCGAGGTCGCACCGCCGTCGACGCGCAGTTCGGCCAGCGGCACGCCGGCATCGGCCTGCATCGCCAGCAGCAGTTCGGCGCTCTGGAAGGCGATCGACTCGACTGCGGCGCGCGCGATGTGCGCGGCACCGGTGCCACGACTCAGGCCGAGGATCGCACCGCGGGCGTCAGGGTCCCAGTACGGTGCGCCCAGTCCAGTGAACGCCGGCACGAACACCACGCCGCCAGCATCCTCGACACTGGCCGCCAGCGGCTCGACATCCCTCGAGTGGCGGATCACGCCGAGCGCATCGCGCAACCACTGCACGACCGCCCCTGCCACGAATACGCTGCCCTCCAGCGCGTACTCGCGGCGTGCGCCGGTACGCCATGCCACGGTCGAGAGCAGGCGGTGCGACGATGCAACCGGCGTATCGCCGGTGTGCATCAGCATGAAGCAACCGGTCCCGTAGGTGTTCTTCGCCATGCCGGCACGGATGCAGCGCTGACCGAACAGCGCCGCCTGCTGGTCGCCCGCGATGCCGGCGATCGGGATCGCCGCGCCGAGCAGGTCGGCTGCGGCATGGCCGATCACGCCGGTGGAGTCGACGACCGTCGGCAGGAGCGCACGCGGCACGTCGAACAGGGCGCACAGCTCATCGCTCCACGCACCGGCCGCGAGGTCGAACAGCAGCGTGCGCGAAGCATTGCCCGCGTCGGTGACATGCAGCGCGCCACGCGTGAGCTTCCATGCCAGCCAGCTGTCGATGGTGCCGCAGGCGAGTTCCCCTGCCGCGGCCCTGGCTCGCGCGCCCGGCACGTGGTCGAGCAGCCAGGCGAGCTTGGTCGCCGAGAAGTACGGATCGAGCAGCAGCCCGGTCAGCGCACGCACGCGGTCTTCCATGCCCGCTTCGCGCAGCCGGGCGCAGTCGTGGCTGGTACGGCGGTCCTGCCAGACGATCGCCGGCGCAAGCGGGCGGCCGGTAGCGCGTTCCCAGAGAACGACGGTCTCGCGCTGATTGGTCAGGCCGAGTCCGGCGACCTGGTCCGGCGCGATGCCGGCGCGAGCCATCGCCTCGGTGGCGGTAGCGAGCTGGGTGGCCCAGATCTCCTCGGCGTCATGCTCGACCCAACCAGGCTGCGGATAGTGCTGCGTGATCTCGCGCTGCGCGCTCGCCACCACTGTGCCGTCGTCGGCGACCACCAGCGCGCGCGAGCTCGTGGTCCCCTGGTCGAGGGCGAGGATGTAGCGCTTCACCAGCCCGCCGCGCACGGCCACGATGCGATCGATACGCACGGCAGCATCGGCGCGGGGAACCGCGGCCCACGAACGACTGCGGGTTGGCTGCGACGTGCACGGACGAGCATGACTGGCACCGGTAAATGGGAACGCTGCGCGCAAAAGCGCGAAAACAACCTGCCGATTCCGTAAAATACGCGTCCGGCCTGTTTCCGCCAAGGTCCCGGTGCCGGCACACCCCGTTCGTACGGCACGCGCCCCGCGGCGCCTGCCGGGCAATCATCGATCAATGCAACACTCACCGACGGAGTGAAATGAGCGAATACATCCGGTACGCGGCGTTCAAGGGCCGCATGCTGATCGTGGGCTTCGGCAGCATCGGACAGGGATCGCTTCCCTTGTTGATGCGACATGTAGACATCGCCCCCGAGCAGATAACCATCGTCACGGCGAACGAAAGCGGTCGAGAGATCGCCGAGGGTCTGGGCGTCCGATTCATCAACGAACCGATCACCCGCGAGAACTACCGGGCCATCTATGCCCGACACCTGTCGCGCGGCGATTTCCTGGTCAATGCGTCGGTAGACGTCGGCTCGGTCGACTCGATCGAATGGTGCCAGCACCACGGCGTGCTCTACCTCGACGCCTGCATCGAACCCTGGATCGGCGGCCATACCGATACGACGATCGACGTCGAGCGCAGGACCAACTACGCCCACCGCGAGCATGCGCTGTCGCTGCGCAACGGCGATCCGGCGGCTCCGACAGCGGTACTGATGCACGGTGCGAATCCAGGCCTGGTGTCGCACTTCGTGAAGCAGGCCCTGGTCGAACTCGCATCACTCGGCAACCTGCGGTTGCCATCGCGACCTTCCAGCCGTGATGGCTGGGCGGCACTTGCCAGGCGCCTGGGCATCAAGGTGATCCAGGTGTCGGAGCGCGACCACCAGACCACCGACCGGCGCAAGCAGGCCGACGAATTCTGCAACACGTGGTCCTCGGAGGCACTGGCCGGCGAATCCCTGCAGCCGGCCGAGATGGGCTGGGGCACGCACGAGAACCATTTCCCGCACGACGGCCGCCGCTTCGACTTCGGCTGCGGCAGCAGCATCTTCCTCGATCGAACCGGCTGCACGACGCGGGTACGGTCGTGGGCGCCGCAGGCGGGTCCTTTCCATGGCTACCTGATCTCCCACGGCGAGGCACACTCGATCGCCGACTTCCTCACGGTCAGGGACGGCGCCGACGTGCAATACCGGCCGACCTGCTACTACGCCTACCATCCGTGCGACGACGCGGTGGCTTCGCTGCAGCAGTTCGTCGAATGCAGCTACCGGCTGCAGCCGTCCCAGCGGCTGCTGCGCGACGAGCTGACCGATGGCATCGACGAACTCGGCGTGCTGCTGTGCGGACACGAGCGCGGAGCCTACTGGTACGGCTCGCAGCTGTCGGTAGCCGAAGCGCGCCGGCTGGCGCCGTACAACAATGCGACCGGCATGCAGGTGAACATCGGTTTCGTCGGCGCGATCATCTGGACGATCCGCAATCCGGCCGCCGGCATCGTCGAGCCCGATCACCTCGACGACCAGTTGCTGATGGAGATCGCCCGTCCGTACCTGGGCAGGCTCGGCGGTACGTTCACCGACTGGACGCCGCTGGCGTACCGCGGCGAGCTGTATCCGGAGGCGATCGACCGCAACGACCCGTGGCAGTTCATGAACTTCCGCATCGTGGGGTGAGGGGGGCTGTGCAGGATCGAGGCGAGGGGCTACCTGGTTCTTTGTCCTGTGCAGGATCGAGGCGAGGGGCTACCTGGCTCCGCTCGTGTCCCCCGCCTCCGGGCGCTGCCGCGCCCGGAGGCTCCTCCTTTACCTCGCTCCGCCAGGTAGCCCCTCGCCTCGATCCGCGCAGGTGCTGTGGTGAGAGAGGAACC
>JADCHX010000016.1 GCA_020248265.1 Rhodocyclaceae bacterium | reverse complement strand
TGAGGGCAGGCGTCGCTATAGCCAGCGGATCGGAACCGTGGAGCCGGTGTTCGGCAACTTGCGGCACAACAAGCGCCTGAACCGGTTCACGCTGCGCGGGCTGAACAAGGTCGGAACCCAGTGGCGACTATTCTGCCTCGTGCACAACATTGAGAAACTGGCCAGATGCGAGTTACAGTGACGGCTCGCGGGGCAGCATGCCCCCACAGAGCGATCCATAGCGCTTGCAGAAGGCAGAAATGCAAACCAGGAAGCCAGACGGCGTGAAACGCCAATCGATCACATCACCCCGGCTCGCGAGTGCTGCCACCCGGGTTTTTGCACAGCTTCGTTAGACCGCAGGTTCTATGTTTGATCATGTCGTTCTTCGTCGCGCCGAATCTGGGAACCCAATTTCCGCGGGTCAGATCGCAGAGGCGCTTCTGTTCTATCAGAAGGTGCACCTCGTCATCGACCGGCAGACCCTGTTCGAGCTTCTTCGTCAAATCGGAGCTTCAGGTCTGTTGTCGCTCGTGGCACGTGCCGACTTCTCGGCGGTGTACACCGAGGAAATGCTGGCAACAATGACCAATTCGGTGGGTGTGTCACAGTGTCACGACTTCGTCGCATTCACTCTGTCGGGAACTGCTGCCGGGGAGAAACTGGGTACCCCTGAAGCTCGCTTGAGGCATGAGCTTGAGCTGAGCGGCATTGCGAAAAACCAGTCAAAGAAGTTCGCAGAGGCGTTTCTGAGGCTAGTCCCTATCCGAAAGATGAGCGGCAACCACTTCATACAAGGCGGGATTCCTGAGGCAACTCGCAGCGATCTGAACGACACCGCGTATCTGACGACCGCTTTCTCCGAGATCCTTGCCCGGACGACTGGAGGCTATCGCCCTGGCCCCGACTTGAAGGTTGAAATCATTAAGGGCCAGCAGGGCTTCTTCTTCTTCGACAACGTCGACTACGAACGAGTTAATCGCGCCCGAGCGGCGATGACGCCCTCTGTAGAACCACTTACGACAGCCCACATCTTGAGTCACGTTCAAGACGCCCGCGCGGACCTTGCACTTGCTGCGCACTACGGAGGAGACTTCGTGACGTCTGCAGTGACGTCCTCGGTAATTCGCTTGAAGGTGGACGTGCTGCTGAAGCGCTCACAGATGAACGCGAAGGCGCGTCAAGACTTTTCTGAGGTGGTTCTGCCAGACATGCCTACTGTCGCGGAACAAGTGGATTCTGGAGCAAGATCGTTTCAGGAGTTTATGATCCTCTTGGATAAGTCGGCAAAGTTTCGAGAGTGGCTCAAGTCAACAAACCCCGACGAGGGGCTGGCACGTGAGTATTTGCGCACCATCTCCTCTCAAGACTGGATACAGACACCGAGGTCAAAGGTAATCAGATATCTGCTCACCCTAGCCGCAGACGCAACGAATCCGATGGCTGGATTCGCGGCAGGGCTCTTCGATAACTTCCTGATCGAGAAACTCCTGAAAGGTTGGCGGCCGAATCACTTCATAAATGATCGCCTCGTTCCGTTTTTGAGTGGCTCGAGCAACCCATGAGCAACCGTGTCACGCACGAGCAGCGGTCTAACAGGTCGTTCGACTCGGACACGTTGCGGCAAGGCGCCGCGAGGTGCAGGATATCCGACGGAGCCTCGCGGCGCCTTGCCGCAACGTGCCGGTCACCTTCACGTTGAGCGACGGCTTTTGGGCAACTCACTCGCCTAGGCAGACTTCGGCTTTGGGTCGGCAGCGACCGCTCGACTCCAGTGGGAGCAGTCGTTTGCCGGACGTCGTCGCCGAGCCGCTGACCCGCCTATGCGCTCCGCGGCCGCCGAGCGTCAAGTTCCGAGGCACAGCGGACAGCCGCCAGAGAAGTTGGCCAACGGCAGGTATCGGCGATCGCCGACATTCACCGACCAAGTCCGAACGTCCGCAACCAGTCTCGAGCGGACATTCGAATGTCAGGACTCGGCCGAGCAGCGATTGCAATGTCCCCGGCCGGTCGCATTCCTCCGGCTGAGCGTGGTGAAGCTGTCCTCGTCTCTGGCGATCCGGGTGTCAGTGCAAGTCGGCCGGTGCTCCGCAGCACTTCTTGAACTTCTTGCCGCTGCCGCAGGGGCACGGCTCGTTGCGGCCTACCTTCGTCTGAAGCGTCCGGGCCACCGCCCGTTCGTGAATGGCCCGGCGCAGGGGAAGCCAGTGGGCGTGCATGCGCAGGACTGCCTCGGGGATCTGCAGCGCCAGTTCGGCCCGCTGTGCCGGCGTACGCGTGAGTGTGTCCTGTTCGGGTCCGAAGTCGTCTTCTCCCAGCAGTCCGATCGGCCGGTACCAGGCCTGGCCCTGATCCGTCTCCAGCAGCGGTTGCCAATCGGCGCGGCAGAGGTCCACGCCCTGCACGAAGCCCCAGGCCCATCCCTCGGCATCATCGAACTCCTGGCCGTCGAACACCATGACGCACCAATGGGGGTAGATGTCCGGCCGCTCGTCCTCCAGGCCAGCGATGATGCTGTTGAAGTGGCGCATCACCAGTTCCAGGATCCGGTTGATCTGCTCCAGGCTCTGCGCGGCCGGCACCATCCCCTGATCCTGCGCAAGCCCCCAGATCGGGGGCAGCCACTGCTGAGGCTTCAGTGTCGTGGGCCCGATGGCCACGGCATGCATGTAGCCGTCCATCGTGTCGAACATCATCGCCTCGGACCCGTCGCGGTCCTCCATCAGGAAGGCTGCGAGTTCATCGACTTCCTCGTCGGATAGGGGGGAGAAGCCATGCGGGGTGGGTGGCATAGTCAATTCGTAATCCCGGTCGATCTCATCGTAGCGCACCGACGCGATTCAGGCCGGCATCGAGCGCCTCGGCCTGGGCTTGGAAATCCGCGGGCCGTCGTTTTCGGAAAGTCTCCAGGTTGGCGAGCTTCCAACGCAGGGCCGGCAGCTCTGCCGCGTGGGGGTACTGCATCAAAGACCAGTCCGGCTCGGCGCGCACCAGTCCACTCAGGAACTGCCGGTGCATGGCAGTCAGGGGGTGTGGCAACTCAAGCCGCAGTCGGGCGCGGGCGGCGCGCAGGGTATCGAGCGTGCACGGCACTTCTGTCATGCCTGCGAAAGCGCGTTCGTAATCGGCAGCGATGTCCTTGTCATTGCCGAAGAGCACTTCGTGCAGCGGCGGGTTGTGGCCCGCGAGGTAGACCACGAAACACTCGACCATGGCGTCGGTCAGGCCGCCCGATTCGTAATGCTGCTAAACGTCGAAGAGGTCTCGCGGGTGCTGCCGGTCGAGTGCTGCCACCAGCTTGCCGGCATACAGCTCGTCGCGTGCCAGGATCGGAGCATCGAACTCGACGATCAGCTTGGTGTCGATGGCGTCCGCGCCGCGCAAGCGCCGCGCCCGCAGACCCAGAGACGCGACACGTTGCCCGATGGCGGCAAGCTCAGCGTCGATTGCGGCCACGGCTTCGTCCCGCGGCATCTGCCTCGGCTGGAACACGACGTCGATGTCCACCGACAGGCGAGGCATGTCCTGCACGAACAGGTTGATCGCCGTGCCGCCCTTCATCGCGAAGATGTCGTTGGCGAACACCTCGGGCGCGACGGTCAGCAACAGGCGGACGGTGTCCGCGTAGCCCTTATCCATGGGGCTTGAGCGTCAACAAGGTGCCGTCGGGCATCCGGCTCATCCAGCGCTTGTCGCTGCCGGTGCGCAGCGGGTAGCGAGCGCGCAGATCGTCCACGTCCAGCAGGCCGCTCTCACGGGCCCACGTCAGGAAGAGCCGCACGGTCTTCACGTTGGTGCAACTGGCCAGCAACTGGCCCATCAGTTCCTTGCGAGGCGAACGCACCCCGTCGAACAGGTTGCGAGCCTCATCCAGGCTCTGGCGGGTGCCGACGTCGTACAGCAGCTCCAGCACGGCGCGCTCCGATGCCGACACGCGCAGTCCGTCGGGCAGCCCGGCGGGCGTCACCACGGTCCTGGCTGGCAACGTCTCATCCGGCCAGTCGAACAAGCGCGCGTGCACGTAGCGTGCGGGAAACCTCGAGGTGAACCAGTCGGGCAGGGCGAAGCGGACATCACCCCAAAGTACCAGGGGCTCGCGGACGCCCAGGTTGTGTCGAACGCCCTGCAGCGCCAGCGCACTCTTGCCGCCGATGTGCAGCCCGGGCACGCGCTGTTGCAGGAACATCAGTGCGCCGTACACCCCGAAATCGTCCTTCGGGAAGGCGTACACGCCCTGTGCCAGGCGCACTAGCCAGCCGCTTTCGGCGTAGCGCGCAGCCAGCGGGGCAGACACTCCGATCCGTGCCAGGGTGCTCAGGTCGAACGGCGCACCACGGGCAAGACCTGTCTGCAGGCGCTTGAGGATCTGGTGACGGGAATTTGAATCCATGGTTGAAAAATGCCACAGGATCCAATCACATGCGGATAGGCCACTTAAGCCGGACGCTTGAATTCAACTCATGGGTTAATTGCAACACACGATCCAAGCAGACAGTCTCAATCGACCGATCCGAACCGGGACGAAAGCCGCTGCCTGAGCATTGGCAGTTCTAGCCCCCGACCTGGTGGCCTCGAATCGGGCCTGGCCGCGCGCCCTGATTCACGCTGACGGCGTCGGCCAGCCCTCGAATACTGGCGCAATGGCCTTCATCGAGACAGCACGCAGTCGCGCGCCGGTTACGCTGCGGGCGCCGGGGCGGCCTGTCACGGCCGCTCACGTCGCGCTGCTGCAATCATCCCGACCTGACCCAGCGCAGTCGAGCCCAGCGCCGCGCTCACACCACCCCCGACAGCGGCTGCGGCCACCGCGCGCCAGTCGAATCGCTGCTGCGCGCCGACCAGGATCGCCGCACCCTGTCCGAGGAGGCTGACGGCGGCGGCATTGAACGCAGCCCCGGCGAATCCTGTCGCCAGGCTTCCGGGCAATAGCCTGTCCGCGAGCGATTTGCCGGGAACATTGCCGCCGTAGATGCCGTAGCTGATCCCTGCTGAAGCAAAGCTGGTGGCCAGGGATCGGAAGTTGAAGCCCTTCTGCACCCCGGCGATGTTGCCGGCGACTTGACCGGCGACGTTGCTCACTGCCCCAATGGTCACCGCCTGGCCCAGAGTCAACTGGCCGGCAGTCCAACTCATCGCTGCAGGCATCGCCACGGCCACCGCAATACTCACCACCATCACCAGCACCTGCCCGAACCCGCCACACCCACCGCGTCTCTGGGGCGGGGGAGGCGGGGGCGGCGGATCGGGCAAGGTCGGAGTTGTATCGCCGACGATCTCGCCGGGCGAATACGGCCGCACCGTCTCCGCCGAGGCGTAGAGGTTGGTGACCCGATTGGGCACGTTGAGCGTCTGCCCGGCTCTGAGGTCCGCGTCGCTGGAGAGCCCATTGGCCTGCGCGATCAGGAACCACAGCCGTGCATCGCCGTAGACGGCCAGCAAACGTGCTTGAGAATCCAGCGGGCGTGCTTTACCATATAAAGCACTTACGATTCAGAGTCGTGCATGCAAGCGCCGATTTTCCTGCGCAAATGCGGCACCATGGCTCCATCGAACACTGTTTTGGCGGCTGGAGTGCTGGATATGGCTGAGACGCTGGAAGGCTTCGCGCAGCGGCTGCGCGAGCTGCGCAAGAGCAAGAACCTGTCGCAGACCGAGCTGGGGCAACTGGCCGGGCTGCACTACACCCACATCGGGCGTTTTGAGCGCGGGGCCTCACGCCCCAGCGGAGACACGCTGATGCGCCTGGCCGATGCGCTGGGCGTGACCAGCGACTACCTGCTCGATGGCGCCACCCACGAGGCAGCCAAGGCGCGCTTCGAGGACCGGGAGTTGCTCAAGCAGTTTCAGGAGGTCGAGCAACTGCCCGACGAAGACAAGAACGTGGTCAAGAAGCTGCTCGATGCCTTCCTGACCAAGAAGCAGCTTCAGGCGCTGGCGCGCTGACCGCCAGCCAGGAGAGCGACCATGAATGCAACCGTCGAACAGAGCTTGATGTCGAAGATCCGCACGCTGTCGCCGCAACAGGTGGCCGAGGTGGAAGACTTCGTGGAGTTCCTGGCCACCAAGGCCAGGAAGCGCAGCGCGCTCGATCGCCTGCTGGCCATCGCGCCGGCATTGGAAGCGGCCGGCGCGGCACCGATGAACGAGGACGAGATCGCCGCCGAGATCGATGCGGCACGGGCAGAACGCCGGGCGCGGCAAGCTGCATCAACCAGCAAGGGTTCGGGTGCGGATCGTTCTTGATACCAACGTGGTGTTGTCGGCGCTGCTGTGGCGCGGTACGCCGTATCGCTTGCTGGCCACCATCGGCCAGCGCTCCAGCATCCAGCTCTAAAGCAGCACGGCGCTGCTCGAAGAACTGGCCGATGTGCTCACCCGGCCGTCAGCCACCAAGCGGCTGGCCTTGATCGGCCGATCTGCCCGCGAGGTGCTGGCCGATTTCGTCGAGGCCATCGAACTGGTGGAGCCCGCAAGCGTGCCGCGCGTGGTGGTTGGCGATGTCGATGATGATCAGGTCATTGCCGCCGCTATCGCAGCGCGCGCTGATCTGATCGTCTCGGGGGATCGCAAGCATCTGCTGTCCCTGGGCAGTCATCAGGGCATCGACATCGTCGATGCGGCTGAGGCGGTCAGGCGCATCGCAGCGGGCGCATAGAAAAACGCCCGCTCGGGTGAGCACGAGCACCTGCTGGGCACCGCCGGCAATGCCACGCTCATGACGCCGCAGTTGCGCGCCATGCTGTGCGACCACGCCGCGGGTAACTACCGGGTGATGACCACGATGAGCGCGCAACTGCTCACTGCTGCGGTCCAGCGCCAAGCCAGCGTACTCGACGAGAAGCTGTACTTCGAGGTCTTCGCCGACGCGAACAGCAGCAGCGCGGCCAAGCCGCGCCAACGAGCAGGACGGTGAGCCCATGGACGACTACCTACCGCAACCGCGGCCCCGGCTCTCCGACGAGGCTACCGCTCAGGTCCTGGACTTCCTCTACGACCTGATCGCCGACTTCGAGTCGGCCTACGCCGCTCAGATCCTGCGGCACCGGCATGCCCAGGCACAGGACCAACGCGACCGCAGCCAACTACCCCTGTTCACCGGGCACGAAGCCGATCCACACAGCGATCCATTCTGACCTCTTGAGCACCCGCCGCCTGACGGCGGCGGCGTCACGCCGTCCGACCCTCAACTAACCTGATCAGAGGGCCATCAAAGAGTGTGCTCATGCTCACTCGGGGCGGACGTTGTCGGGTTCGCGAACGGCTACTCGTGCGGCGAGTCCATCTTGTCGAGAAGCGCCCCCACCTCTTTCAGTAGAGCAGCTACGCGCGCACGATCCGCACCGATCCGGGTCTCGAACTCGAACACCGCAACTCCATTGCAGACCTCGTTGAGCGCGGCGTTCACGATCAGAAGCTCGTCCCGGCCAATCTCGACCTGGGAACGCTCTGCAGCTATGTCGATGATTTCCATGTCTCTACCTCAAGCCGTCAAAGTAGGCGCGGCCATTCGTGGGTTGGAACGCTGTGCCACCGTCGGCAGCGCGTGGGTTTCTGATCACCACAGTGCCGGTCGAGTCTTGCCAGTACGCCGGCCGGCCGCCACTCAGTTGGCGCGAAGCAGTCGGGTTGTTGACCACGTTCTCGATGTGGTTCGCAAACTGTTCGCGAGTGCGGATACCGAGGCCCTCGAACTCGCCTTGATTCAGGACGTGCTTTTCAAAGGCGTGGCCGCCAGCGATCTCTTTGCCAGCAAGCTGGCCGCGAAGTCTTGCGGCGTTGGCCAAGCTACTTGCTTCCGCTGCCCCCTTTGCGGCATCAGCCGCGCGCACGCCCAGCCTTGTCGCATCAGCTCCAGCACCGATGATCGGCGCCATGCCCGCCACGGCCACGCCGGCTCCGACCCAGTCACGCTGCCATACGGAGATTAGCGCAGAAGAGGCGCCGGCGACCTGCGAGACGACCGGCGCCTCGGTGGCAGCCACGACATCCAGTGCCGTTTGCATCGTCCCCACGCCTACGTTGATTACCCGATCACCGGCCAGCCGTGGCCGCGGCCTGTGTGTTGCAGCGCCGCCAGGTGTGCTCGGGAACGTTTGTGCGACCGAACTCGAATCGTTCGCCGGGCCGAGCGCAACCTGCCCACGGGTTCCGTTGATCGCCGCATCGAATAGCTGCCGTCCGCGGGTTCGAGCCTCCAGACTCGGCACCGGCTTTGTGCCCGCGCCCGACTTGACGCCGATTCGGCGGTCGGGTCGGGTCTTCATCGCGCCGATGCAAAACTCAAGACCTGACCCCGATTCGGCGCTCGGGACGAGGCGAAGGCTTCTGGCGACTATGTCGAAGCTGACGTAGTCGTCGCCAGGCTACAGCGCAAACTCGACGCTGCGCTGCGGACAGCCCGTTCCTGCGCGAGCTGATAATCCCTTTCGGGCGGGCCGGGTACATCGCGCTCTTCGAGATCGAGTCCGCGACGGACGTCGTGGTGCTCGCTGTACGCCACCAGTTCGAGGACGACTACCACTGACCACGGCGTGATCGAGATCGTGCAGCTGGTGGATGCAAAGCTGGTCGATAACCGGAAGGCTGCCGGCTGAGGCCACCCGCCGGCCGGGCCGGCGTGGCCGCGACCGGACAGACGCGCGTCACGGGTTTGATCGGCTCGGCTTGCTCTGCTACCGTTCGTGCACGGCATGTGCCGGGCTTCTGGAAAGGAGGTGATCCGATGTCTAGTCGATTGCTGCAGTTCTCCCCTGTCGTGGCCTCGGTCAAGGCAGCGGGTGTCGCGCCAGCGTTTCCCGGCGTGGTGATCAAGTCGACCGACCGCGCGTAATTCCAGCGCAGATTCGTCCTCCTAGACGATGAAGGCACGTTGCCACTGACGTTCGACTTCTTCGCCTCGACGCCGGGAGCGCGTCGGCCCTGACTGTTTCCAGGGCCATGGCGTGCAGCCAGGCAGTCGAACCAGCAGTACCTGCAACAGCAGCAACACCTGCAGTGGACGGCCGCGGAGCGATCCGCGGCCGTTTTCTTTCCATCCGGCCCTGCGTGCAGACCCGCGCGAGCGCCAGCGCGCCCGCACTACAATCGAGCAACCGTGACCGCCCGCTTCTCCCCCGCCGACATCGCCCGCCGCCGCGCCGCGCTGCCGCCGATCACCTATCCGGAAGAGCTGCCGGTCTCCGGCAAGCGGGCCGAGATCGCCGAAGCCATCCGCGCCAGCCGTGTGGTCATCGTCTGCGGTGAGACCGGCTCGGGCAAGACCACCCAGCTGCCCAAGCTGTGCCTGGAACTGGGCCGCGGCATCGAGGGGCTGATCGGACACACCCAGCCGCGGCGGCTCGCGGCGCGCAGCGTCGCCACCCGCATCGCGCAGGAGCTGGGAACACCGCTGGGCACGGTGGTCGGCTACAAGGTCCGCTTCTCAGACAAGCTCTCGCGCGATGGCCATGTGAAGCTGAT
Source organism: Rhodocyclaceae bacterium (assembly GCA_020248265.1). Lineage (NCBI taxonomy): Bacteria > Pseudomonadati > Pseudomonadota > Betaproteobacteria > Rhodocyclales > Rhodocyclaceae > Rhodocyclaceae bacterium. The sequence continues at coordinate 33,662 of JADCHX010000016.1, read as the reverse complement.
GACCGACGGCATCCTGCTCGCGGAGCTCGAGCACGACCGCGACCTGCGTGCCTACGACACGCTGATCATCGACGAGGCGCACGAGCGCAGCCTGAACATCGACTTCCTGCTCGGGTTCCTGCGCGGGCTGGTGCGGCGGCGCGCGGACCTGAAGGTGATCGTCACCTCGGCCACGATCGATGCGCAGCGCTTCTCGGCGTTCTTCGACGGCGCGCCGGTGATCGAGGTGTCCGGTCGCCTGTATCCGGTGGAGACGCGCTACCGGCCTCCCGTCGAGGCCGACGAGGACGATGCGCGCGACGAGGACCCGGCGCAGCCGATCCTCGATGCAGTCGACGAACTCGCGCGTGACCGGACCGCCGGCTCGATGGGTGGCGACATCCTGGTGTTCCTGCCGGGTGAGCGCGAGATCCGCGATACTGCAGAGGCACTGCGCAAGCACCATCCGAAGGGCTACGAGATCCTGCCGCTGTTCGCCCGGCTGTCCTTCGAGGAACAGGAGCGGGTATTCAAGCCCGATGGCGGCCGGCGCATCGTGCTCGCTACCAACGTCGCCGAGACCTCGCTCACCGTGCCGGGCATCCGCTACGTGGTCGATACCGGCGTCGCCCGGGTCAAGCGCTACAGCTTCCGCAACAAGGTAGAGATGCTGCAGGTCGAGCCGGTGTCGCGCGCGGCCGCGAACCAGCGGGCGGGGCGCTGCGGACGCCTGGGCCCGGGCGTCTGCATCCGGCTGTACGACGAGCCGGGCTTCGATGCGCGTCCCGCGTTCACCGACCCTGAGATCCTGCGTACCTCGATCGCCGCGGTGATCCTGCGCATGAAGGCGCTCGGGCTGCCCGAGGTGGAGGACTTCCCGTTCATCGACCCGCCGACGCCGCGTGCGGTGGCCGATGGCTACCAGCTGCTCACCGAGCTCGGCGCGATCGACGAGGCGCGCAGGCTGACGCGCATCGGCCGCGAACTGGCGCGCTTCCCGACCGATCCGCGGCTGGGCCGGATCCTGGTCGCAGCGCGCGACGGCGGCTGCCTGGCCGAGGCACTGGTCGTGTGCTCGGTGCTCGCGGTGCAGGATCCGCGCGACCGGCCGTTCGAGCAGTCCGAGGCCGCCGACCGTGCGCATGCCGAGTTCGTCGACGACAAGTCCGACTTCGCGACGCTGCTGGCGATCTGGAAGTTCCACGAGGAGTCGCTGCAGCACAAGAAGTCCAACCGCAAGCATGTCGAGGCGATGCAGGCGCGCTTCCTGTCGCCGCGCCGGCTGCGCGAATGGCGCGACGTGCATGGCCAGTTGCATGCGACCGTGTCCGAGCTCGGTTGGCGCATCAACGACCAGCCCGCCAAGGGTGATGCCTTGCACCGGGCCTTGCTCGCCGGCTTCATCGGCAACATCGGCTTCAAGCTGGAGGAGGGCGACGGCTATGCCGGCGCGCGCGGCATCCGCTTCAACGTGCATCCGTCGTCCGGCCTGCGCAAGGCGAAGCCGAAGTGGGTGGTGGCGGCGGAGTTGACCGAGACCACCCGGCTCTACGCACGACTGGTGGCCAGGGTCGAGCCCGAGGTGATCGAGCAGGTCGGCGCGGCATTGCTCAAGCGTGAACACTTCGATCCGCGTTTCGAGGCCGAACGCGCGATGGTGATCGCATACGAACGGGTGACCCTGTTCGGGCTGACGCTGGTGGCCCGGCGCAAGGTGCACTACGGTCCGATCGACCCTGTGAAGGCGCGCGAGATCTTCATCCGCGAAGGGCTGGTCGACGGCGCCTGGGTGCCGAAGGGTACGCAGGCACCGTTCCTCGAGCACAACCGGCGGCTTATCCGCGAGGTCGAGGCGCTGGAACACAAGGCACGGCGCAAGGACGTGCTGGTCGATCCCGAGGCGATCGCCGAGTTCTATGCCGAGCGTGTCGGCGAGGGCATCCACAATGGCGCAGCGTTCGAGACCTGGCGGCGTACGGCCGAGAAGGACGACCCGAAGCGGCTGTTCCTGACCCGCGATTACCTGATGCGCCATGCGGCCTCGGCGGTCACCGAAGAACTCTTTCCGGCGCAGGTCGAGGTCGATGCGCTGGTCCTGAAGCTCGTCTACCGGTTCGAGCCGGGGCATCCGCTCGACGGGGTCACGCTGTCGGTGCCGTTGCCGGTGCTCAACCGTATCGATCCCGGACAGTTCGACTGGCTGGTGCCGGGCATGATCCGGGACAAGGTCGCGGCCTGCCTGAAGGCGTTGCCCAAGGCCATCCGCAAGCGGCTGATCCCGGTGCCCGAGCATGTGACCCGCTTCCTCGAATGGGTCGACCGCGGTGGAGAATCGGTCGGCGCGCGCGGTGCCGGCGGACGGCCGCCCTTCGAGCAGGCCCTGGTCGCGTTCGTGAAGCGCGAGACCGGCGAGGCCTTCACGGTCGAGACCTGGCGCGCGATCCAGCAGTCGGCGACCAGCAGCGGCGACCTGCCTGCCCACCTGCGCATGAACTACCGGGTGGTCGATGACGCCGGGCGCGAGCTGGCGCTGGGGCGTGACCTGCCGGCACTGCGCGCGCAGCTGGGCGAGGCGGCGCAGCTCGCGGTGAGCGAGGCCGGCAGCGCGTTCGAACGCAGCGGCATCACGGCCTGGGATTTCGGCGAGCTGCCGGCGTCGATCGCGGTCACCCAGGGCGGACGGCGCCTGACCGCGCATCCGGGCATCGAGGACGAAGGCAAGGGCGTCGCGCTGCGCCTGTTCGACACCGAACCGTCCGCGACTGCGTCGACCCGCCGCGGCGTCGTGCGGCTGATGCGCCTCGAGATGAAGGAGCCGATGCGCATGCTCGAGAAGCGGGTGCGCGACCAGAAGGAGGCGCTGCTCGCGTTGCGCCTGGTGGCGCCGCCTGATGCGCTGGTGGAGGACGTGGTCGCGGCGGTGGCCGATCGCGCCTTCATCGGCGATGACCTGCTGCCGCGGTCCAAGGCCCAGTACGAGCAGCAGCGCACGCGCGCGCGCGCACGAGTGCCTGCGGTGGCCGATGGCGCGCTCCGCTTGTTCGGGCAGGTGGCCCAGGCGTATGCGAAGGTCGCGCCGCTGGTGTCATCGCCGCCACCGGCGCTCGCGCGCATCGCCGCCGACATGCGCGTGCAGTTGTCGCGGCTGGTCCGTCCGGGCTTCATGCTGGGCACCCCGTGGGAGCAGTTGCCGCACCTGCCGCGCTACCTGAAGGCGATGGAACTGCGCCTGGCGAAGTATCCAGGTAACCCGGACCGTGATCGCCGGCATGCCGAGGCGATTGCCGGCCTGGCGAAGCGGATCGACCGCCGGCTCGAAGAACGACACGCGGCCGGTGAACCCGACCCGGGCGCGGAGGCGCTACGCTGGCAGGTCGAGGAACTCCGGGTATCGCTGTTCGCCCAGGAACTGCGCACGCCGGCACCGGTGTCGATCAAGCGCCTGCAGAAGGCCTGGGAAGAACTGCAGTGAGCGCGGATGCGCCCAGGGTCGGCGTGACCACCGCGGTCGGCGTCGCGTTCGCGGTGCAGGCCGGCGTCGCGCTGGTGATCTTCGCACCGCCGGTGCTCGCACCTGCGGCCACCCGCACGATGGGGCTGGACCCGTCGACGGTCGGCGTGTTCACCTCGCTCGTCTATCTGTTCGCCGCCATCGCCGCCGTCTCCAGTGCCCGCCCGGTGGCTGCGCTCGGCGCGTTGCGTGCAAGCCAGATCTGCCTGCTGCTGTGCGCCGCGGGCATCGCGCTGGTGGCCACCGCCTCGCTGCCGCTGGTGGTGCTCGGTGCGATGCTGCTCGGGCTCGGCTACGGGCCTGTCACGCCGTCATCGGCGATCATCCTGGTGTCGACCCTGCCGGCGCGCTTCCGGTCGCTCGGCTTCTCGGTCAAGCAGACCGGCGTGCCGGTGGGGGCCGGGGTGTGCGGCCTGGCGATCCCGGCACTGGTGGCGGCGTTCGACTGGCAGGTGGCGGCGTTCGTGCTGGCCGCGGCCGTTGTCGCCGGTGCGGTGCTGTGCCAGCCGCTGCAGCGCGACTTCGATGAAGGCGTGCGTGGCAGCGGTCCGTCAGCAAGCACGTCGCCGCTCGGTTCGCTCGCGCTGGTGTGGCGCCTGCCGAGGCTGCGTGAACTGGCGATCGGTTCGTTCGTGTTTGCCGGCATACAGATGTGCGTCGTCACCTATCTGGTGGTGTTTCTCACCGAGACCGGGCTGGGCCTGGGGCAGGCCGGGCTCGCCATGACCTGCGCGATGATCGGCGGACTGGTCGGTCGCATCGGCTGGGGCTGGGTCGCCGACAATCTGCTGGCGCCGCGGCGCACGCTCGCGCTGGTGAGCCTGTTGATGGGCATGACCTCGCTCGGCCTGGCCTGCGTGCAGCCATCGTGGCCGCTGGCGGCGGTTATTGCAATGTCAGCGGCTGCCGGCCTCTCGTCGATCGCATGGAACGGCGTGTACCTCGCCGAGGTCGCGCATCGCGCGCCGCCCGGGATGGCCACTGCGGCTACCGGTGGCACCATGTTCTGCACCTATGCCGGGGTGATGGTGTGGCCGACGGTGTTCTATGTAGCACACGCGGCGACCGGGAGTTACGTAGCCTCGTTCGTGCTGGTCGGTCTGCTCGGGTTGGCCGGAGCAGCGCTGTTCGTTCGCCCGTCGCCGGACTGAACGAAGAAAGAGCGGACGTCCCTGGCTTGGAGGCAGGTACGTCCGCTCGCACGAGCCCGTCTGCGCAGGGGCGCAGGGGGCTGCACTGCGACGGCTGCATCGGATCGCGATGCAGCCGCCACCGTGCAGTTACTTCTTGGCGGTTTCGGGCACGGCCTTCTTCGCCTCGGTAACGGCAGCCTTCGCGTCGGCCTTCTTCGCCTCGGCAACCGGCGCACCGGTCGACGGCTTGGCCGGGGTGGCCGGCGTTGCGGCGGGGGCCGCGGGCGCTGCCGGGGTGGCGGTGGCCGTGCTCTTCGCGGGCGCTGCCGGGGTGGCGGCGACCGGGCTCTTCGCGGGAGCCGACGGGGCGGGGGTGCCTTGTGCAACTGCGTTGCCTGCCACGAAAAGGCCAGCGATCAGCATCGTCACGATCTTGCTCATTTTTTCTTCCTTTCCTTGGGATGACACAGATGGCCTGTGTTGAGTCGAATAACGGTACGTGCACCGTCCCGTTGACGATCTGCGGCCCAGGAAGCCCAACTATAAATTTCGCTGGACAGGCCGGTTTGCGTCAACCACGCACACCCGTTCGCGTTTCGCGCGCGACGTGGGCACCAGTGCATGCAAGCCGTGTGCTGCGGCCATCCTCGTCCGCGCTGCGCGCGGGCGACGGTGGCGGTAAGCTTCCGCTTCCACAGCCAAGACAGCGGACGCACCGTGAACACATCCAGCGCAGCCAGTGAACCCTTCCGCCTCGAAGAGGCCACCATCGGCGAGATGCAGCAGGCCATCCGCGATGGCCGCACCACCTGCGTGAAGGTGGTCGAGCACTACCTGAAGCGGGTACGCGCGTTCAATGGCGTGTCCAGCATGCTGATCACCGAAGACGGTGCCGATGTCGCGCCTGCCACGGGAACGGTGCGCGGCGGATCGCCGCTCGCATTCCCGACGAAGACGGTGAAGGCTGCCGACTGGCTGCCCGACCTCGACAAGTACGAGGGGCTGCCGATCGAATTCGGCCGGATGGACGCCACCGCCTCCGACCCCGAGGTCGCGCAGCAGTACGGCATGGTCGCCGGCATCCCGGATGCAGGGCAGGTCAACGCGCTGTCGACGATCAACATCCGCGGCGAGCGTTCGGTCACCTGCAAGGGCGACTTCGACCGCCATCCATCGCTAGGGCCGCTGCCGCCCGGCGCGCCGCCGATGTGCGACGCGTTCCGCCACCAGCCCGATGCGCTCGAGCGTGCGGCGGAACTCGACGCGCAGTACGGCAGCAACCCTGACCTCGAGAAGATGCCGATGTATGGCGTGGTCTTCTCCTTCAAGGATCCGTTCGATACGAAGGACATGCGTTCCACCGGCGGTGGCGACACCCGCTATGACATCGACGTGCCGGCGCGCGACCATGTGCTGGTCGACCAGTTGCGCGCGAAGGGCGCCATCATCTTCGCCAAGGCGGTGTGCACCGAGTACAACGGCCGCGCAGCCGATCCCGGTGGACGGCACAAGATGCTCAAGGTACTGCCCTCGACCATCGGCTACCAGCGCAGCACCTGGGGCGGTAACCCGTCCAATCCGTACGACACGACACGCTCCGGTTCGCTCGGTTCGAGCTCCGGTTCGGGCGTGTCCGTCGGCGCCAACCTGGTGATGGCGAGCCTGGGCGAGGAAACGCGGGCCTCCTGCCGCGGGCCGTCCAACCACAACTCCGTGGCGCTGATCCTGCCGCACAAGTCGATGATCGGCTTCGACGGTGGCGCGATCGGCGTGGACATCTACGTCGACCGTACCGGCATCCTGTGCCGGTCGCTCGGCGACTGCGCAAAGGTGCTCGACGCATTGAAGGATCCCGAGCGCGGCTACTACGACCCGCGCGACGAATGGTCGACCGTGCCGCGCTCGTCGATCGTGGCCGGTGGCTATGCGAAGCATGCGCAGTGCGCGGTCGCCCCCGGCGCGCTGGCCGGCATGCGGCTGGGCGTGATCCGCGAGTCGATGGTGTATCCGCGCGGCTCGAAGAGCGAGCAGCCGATCGTCGAGGCCGCCTGCGCCGAGATCAAGTCGGTGCTCGGTGGCCACCTGGGCGCGACGCTGGTCGAGTCGAGCGATCCGCTGTGGACGCCGGATGCCGACTGCGAGCAGATGACGGTGGACTTCCGTCGCGCGCTCGCGCGCATGGTTCCGGTGCTGATGCCCGACCTGCTGTTCCGCCTGGGTGCCGACGGGCTGCCGCTGTTCCGGGAATTCGCCGAGGCCATCGTGCGCACCGAGTTCCAGCCCGGGAAGTTCTTCGGCTCGGGTTCCATGCAGCCGATCGACTACTTCGTGAAGCTGGCCGAAGGGCTGATCCCTGCACCGTCGAACCTCGACGTGCCGACGGTGCAGCAGCAGGACATGGCGATGGCCTTCCGCTTCCACCTGACCCAGTACCTGACCCGGCGTGCCGCCGACTGGAAGGCGCGCGGCTTCAGCGAGTCGGTAGTGGATTTCCCGACGCTCAACGCGCGCACGAAGTTCTGGGGTGACGACCAGCGGGCCTGGTTCGCCAACTGGGAAGAGGTGGCCGACATGCGTAACCCGCTCGGCCAGCGCCAGGGCATCAACGAACGGATCATGCTGCGCGAACTGCTGCGCCGGGTCGACATGATGGTGATGTACGAGAACCGGCTCGATGCGCTGGTACGGCTGCATTCGCCGTATCCGCCGGCGAAGATCGGCGGCGCGGGGCAACCGGGCGTCTGGCAGAACCTGCGCCCGGAGTCGCTGAACGGCCCGAACGCGGGGCTGACCGAGATGCTGGTGCCGGCTGGTTACGTCACCACGGTATACGACCCGGAGTTCCGGCTGAGCGCAGACCGCAAACGCTACGAGACGGTCGGCTCGGACCACGCACGGCAGGTCGCGGCGCCTGGCATGCCGTTCTCGCTGGTGTTCCGCTGTGAACCGGGCCGTGAAGACGTGCTGCTGAAGGTCGCCTCGTCGTACGAGGCGGCGTCGAAGCGGCGGGTGTCGCCCCCGGCGTTCCCGGCATTGCCCGCGGCCTGACCGTTGGCCCGCCTTGCGCCGACCAGGCTCCGCAACGCAGGAGCCGGTCGGCGCAAGGCCGCAAGCGCTATTCGAACTTGCCCTTGCGGATGATCGGACCCCAGCGCTTCTCTTCGCCGCGCACGAATCGGGTGAATTCCTCCGGCGTGCCCGGCGCTGCGTCGATGCCACGGTCCTTCAATTGCTGGCGCACGTCGGCCGAATTGAGCGCGGCGACCATGTCCTTGTGGAACCGGGTGATCGCGGCCTTCGGCGTCCGTGCCGGCGCGATCAGGCCATACCAGTTGGTAGCCTCGTAACCTGGCACGCCTGCTTCCGCCACCGTTGGCACGTCGGGCAGGGCTTCGCTGCGCCGGGCTCCGGTGACCGCCAGCGCGCGCGCCTTTCCTGCCTGCACCTGCGGCACGGCGGTCGAGATCACCGCGGTGAACATCGGCACCTGGCCGCCGATCAGGTCGGTCAGTGCCGGGCCGCCGCCCTTGTAGGGGATGTGGTTGAGTACGGTGCCGGTCATCGTCTCGAACAGTACGGTGGCCAGATGCCCCGGGCTGCCGATGCCGGAGGTGGCGTAGTTGATCGTGCCCGGCTTCGCCTTCGCCAGGGCGATCAGGTCCTTCAGGGACTTCGCCTGTACCGACGGATGCACGATCATGATGTTCTGCAGCGTGACCATCATGCCGATCGGCTCGAAGCTCTTGTACGGGTCGTAGGGCACCTTCTGCAGGGTCGGGCTGATCACCAGGTTGCCGATGTGACCGAACGCCACGCTGTGGCCGTCGGCATCGCTGCGCGACAGGATCTCGAGCGAGATCACGCCGTTGGCGCCGGGGCGGTTGTCCACCACCATCTGCTGTCCGAAGGATTCCTGCAGCTTCGGCTGCAGGATGCGCGCGACCAGGTCGGTCGCACCGCCGGGCGGGAAGCCGACGATCATACGTACCGGCCGCGACGGAAACGACTGACCGTATGCGGGCACCGCGCTCGCGAGCGTGAGCGCAGCGCAGGCCGACGCGCAGGCCACCGAGCGCAGGCTTGGGGCCTGCACTTGAACGCGTGCCGGGGCATTGATCGTCTTGGGAGGGTTCATGGGCGTCTTCACGGTAGGGAGAGGTTTGTCCGGAGGATAGCCTCATGGACGCGCTGTCGCAGGCGTGGTGGCGGCGTCGACGCGTACCCTCAGTCGCGCAGGGTGATCCCCGCCTGACGGATGATCGCACCGAGGCGAATGCGCTCGGCGGCGATGAACTTCGCGAAGCGCTCCGGTGTACCACCCTCCAGGACGGCACCCTGCTGGGTGAGGCGTTCGCGCAGTTCGGGCTGTTTCAGAACCTCGCCGATCTCGCCGTTGAGCTGCCGGACGATGGAGCGCGGGGTCTTTGCCGGCACCACCATGCCCCACCACTGGGTGATCTCGAAGCCGCGCAGGGTGTCGGCGACCGGCGGCAGGTCGGGCAGCATCGGGTCGCGCGCCGCACCGGTGGTCGCGATCATGCGAACCCGGCCGCCGGCGAGGTGCGGTGCGGCGGCGATCGGCGAGGTGATGATGAGGTGTACCTGCCCGGCCAGCACGTCTGCCAGCGCGGGTCCCGCACCCTTGTAGGGGACATGTCCCATCTTCAGCCCGGCGCCCAGATTCATCATCTCTCCGGCCAGGTGCGCGGGGGTCCCGGTACCGGCGGATGCATAGAGCAGCGGCCGCGACCGGGCGAGGGCGATCAGGTCGGCGACGGTCTTCACCGGCAGCGCACCGTTCACCACGACGACGTTGGCGGCCGAGGCGAGCAGGCTCACCGGCGCGAAGTCGCGCTCGACGTCATACGGTAGGTTCGATCGCATCGCGGGCAGCATCGCGAAGATCGTCGTCGCGCCCAGCAGCGTGGTGTAGCCATCGGGGGCTGCGCGCGCGACCAGTTCTGCGGCGATGATCCCGCTGGCCCCGGCCCGGTTGTCCACCACGATCTGCTGCCCGATGCGTTCCGACAGCGGCTGCGCCACCAGGCGGCCGATGATGTCGGGTGCGCCACCGGGTGCTGAATTGATGATGAAGCGGATGGGGCGCGACGGCCACGACTGGCCCGCGGCGTCTGCCGTCGTGCCGCCCAGCAGTGCCATTGCAAGCACGGTTGCCGGCAGGGCCGCCAGTGTGGCTGTCAGCCGGTACATGGCCGGCTCCTCAGGGCGTCTTCGCGAAGTACTGCGGATCGACGCCGGGCGGTGGCGTGTAGCGGAAGGTGCCCAGGCCCAGGATGGCATCGCGACCGCCGTGCCGGTCGATGTAGACCTGCTGGTCGGCACGCGCCAGTGCATCGGCCGCCTGCGGGTCCACGATCTTCATCAGCGCGGCCAGGCATTCCGCGCGCACGCCGGCGTGCGCCGGGTCTTCGGCCAGGTCGACCGTCTCCTCCGGATCGGCCTCGAGGTCGAAGAGCATCGGCGGCGGCACGAAGTCGCGGAACGCCGCGTAGTGGATGTACTTGTAGCGGCCATGCCTGATCATGAACGAACCGGATGGCGAGGCGGCTGCGTGGTACTCGGACAGCACCGTGCGTTCCGGCCGTGCGCCGTTGGCCATCGCGATCAGCGAATGCCCGGGCAGGTCGGCATCGTCCGCATGCGCCGGTACACCCAGCGAATCGAGCGTGGTCTGGAACACGTCGACCAGCGACACCGGCGCATCGACGCGCGCGCCTGCCGGGATGCCCGGTCCGGCCAGCAGCATCGGGATGCCGGCGGACTCTTCGTACATCGTCGACTTGCCCCACAGCCCGCGCGCGCCGAGGTTGTCGCCATGGTCGGACGAATAGAGCACCCGTGTGTTCGACCACAGGCCGAGTTCCTCGACCGCGCCCAGGATCTGGCCGATGTTGTCGTCGAGGAAGCTGGTCAGGCCGAAGTAGGCCGCGAGCGCACGGCGCACCATGTCGTCGCCGGTGAAGCCCTCGTCAAAGCACATCGACCAGCGCTGCCGGTCGATGAACGGATGCTTCGGCCGCTCGTCGTTGCCGTACATCTTCGGCCAGGGCAGCGAATCCGGCGGATACAGGTCGTAGAACGCCTGGGGCGCGATCAGCGGGAAGTGCGGCGCGACCATGCCGACATAGAGCACCCACGGACGGTCGCGATGCTTCGGCGCTTCCTCGCGCAGCCACTTGCGCGTGGCGCTGACGATGTCGCGGTCGTAGCGGGTGTAGTCGGATTCGCCCGGCCCGGCTTCGGGCCCGAGCTTCATCGCACCCACGCGCCTGGGCAGTTCGTCGCGGATCAGGCCGAGCAGGTCGCCGACGCCGTTGACGATATGCATCGGCAGGATCTCTTCATCGAAGCCGTTGCGGCGCGGATCGGAGTCCTGATAGTGCAGCTTGCCGATCGACACGGTACGGTGGCCGGCCGCCATCGTGCGATGACCCCAGCTCGGCGGCGCGCCCTCGTAGGCGATCGCGTTGTCCCAGCAGCGGTGCTCGTGCACATGGCGGCCGGTGGCGAGGCTGGCGCGGCCCGGGACGCAGATCGGGCAGTTGGTATAGGCGCTGGTGAATCGGGTACCGCGGGCTGCGAGACGATCCAGGTTCGGCGTCTTGACGATCGGGTGGCCGGCGTATCCGGCGACCTTGGGATTGTGCTCGTCTGAAAGGATGACGATCAGGTTCGACTGCTGCATGTGCTCCTCCCGGGCCGGCCATCATGGTCTTCGGCTGTTGTTGCGTGATTGTAGCGGCCTCCGGGCTTGCCGGACCGCAGTCGGCGTTACACTGAAAAATGCAGAGGGCGGCGCCCCGGGGGAGGATCGATGGAATTGCGTGCATGCGGCTGCCGTATGGCCGGCTACGGGCTGTTGCTGGCGACGATGCCGGCGTTCGCGCAGGCCGACTGGCCCGCCAGGCCCGTGACCTTCGTCGTGCCCTTCGCGGCGGGCGGTGGCACCGACCTGTTCGCGCGGGTGATCGGGGCTCAGGTGGCAAAGTCGATCGGCCAGCCGGTGCTGGTCGAGAACCGCCCGGGTGCGAGCGGCAACATCGGCAACGAGGTGGTCGCGCGGTCTTCGCCCGATGGGCACACCGTGCTCTACACCGCGTCGAGCTTTGCCACCGCGACGCCGTTCTATCCGAAGCTGTCGTTCGACCCGAGGCGCGACTTCCAGGCAGTGACCATCGCGGCGCGCATCCCGCATGTACTCGTCGTCCATCCTTCACTGCCGGTGAAGTCGCTGCGCGAATTCGTCGCGCTGGCCAGGAAGCGGCCGGATGCACTGGTATCGGCGTCCACCGGCATGGGCTCGATGAGCCATCTTGCGCTGGAACTGTTCCAGGTGCGCTCGGGCACGCGCAGCACCGTCGTCCACTACCGCGGGGCGGCCCCGGCCTCGACGGCACTGCTGAGCGGCGAGGCGAGTTTTTCGATCCTGGTGCCGCCGGTGATGCTGGCCCAGGCGAAGGCCGGCCGCATCCGCGCGCTGGCGACTGCGTCTGCGACGCGGGCAGCCGTGATGCCCGAGGTGCCTACCTTCGCGGAGCAGGGCATGGGCGGCATCGAGGCCAATCAGTGGCATGGCGTATTCGTCCCAGCCAAGGTCGCTGCATCGACGGTCGATCGCCTGCATCGCGCTATCGTCGCCGCGCTTGCGCTGCCGGAGGTTCGCGGCCGCCTGGCGGCCGAGGCCGGCGAGCCGGTCGGCATTACGCCGGCACAGGCCGCCGCCTTCTACCTCGAGGAGATCAGCCGCTGGGGTGAACTGATGCAGAAATCCGGTATCAGGCCCGAGTGACCACCCGGCCTGGCGACTGAAGGCGACCGATGGACGGCCGGCGTACCCGGTGCGTCGGTTGCACGGGTCGTCCTCCGGCAACCAGGGCGAGGATTACCGTATCGCCTGGTAGACGCGCTTGCCGTCCTTGATGGTCTCGATAACGCGGATGTCCTTGATGGACATCGGATCGGCCTTGATCGGGTTGCGGTCAAGCACCACGAGGTCCGCGCGCTTGCCCGCTTCGAGCGTGCCCTTGGACGCCTCCTCGAAGTATTCGTAGGCACCGTTTACCGTCAGGGCCCGCAACCCGTGGTACGGCGTCACGCGCTCGGCTTCGCCCAGAACCCGGCCCTCGCGGGTCACGCGGTTGACCGAGGTCCACAGCAGGAACATCGGATCGAGGGGCGTGACCGTGGCGTCGGTATGGTTGGTGGCGCGGATGCCGCGCTTGAACGCGCTCGCCAGCGGGCTGATGAACGCGGCGCGCTCGGGGCCGAGGTTGGCGTAGTGGACGTCGCCCCAGTAGTAGACGTGGTTGCTGAAGAAGCTCGGCAGCAGACCATACTTCGCATAGGCGTCGAGTTGGTCTGCGCGCATGACCTGCGAGTGGATGATGATCGTGCGACGGTCCTTGCCGGGCGTGGCGAGCGTCTTCTCGGCGTTCTCGTGGCCGGCGATCATCATGTCGACCGCGGCATCGCCATTGCAGTGCGAGAACATCTGCACGCCGTTCTTGTAGGCCAGCAGCAAGAGCTGATCGACCTGCGCCTGCGTCAGGTTGGAGAAGCCGCGGCAGTCGGTCTTGCAGCCCGGGACGGGCGTGAGATACGGCCGCGTGAGGTAGGCCGTCTTGCCCTGCGGCGAGCCGTCCACCGCGATCTTGATGCCCGCGTACTTCAATCTATTGCGGTACTCGCCCCATTTGATCTTGCCGGTGCCGACCAGCTCTTCGGCCATCGTGAACGCAGGCAGCGCGACGACGTCGATGGTGAGGGCGCCCTTGTCCGCCGCCATCTGGAGCACCGGCATCTTGTCGCCGAGCACCAGCGACTCGCTCGCGGTGGTGTAGCCGTTGGCCGCATAGTGCGCGACCGCGCGCTTGATGAGGTCGAGGTCGACCTCGGGGGTGCGCGCGCCCTTGATGATCGGCTGAAAGGCCATCATGCCCATCTCCTGCACGAGTCCCAGCGGCGCGCGGCCGCCGGGCTTGCGCAGGATGGTGCCGCCCTGGGGATCGGGCGTGTCGGCGCCGATCTTCACGGCCTCGAAGGCGCGCGAGTTCGCGACCAGCATGTGCCCCGAAGCGTGGAGGATGACGACCGGGTTCTTCGGGAACGCAGCGTCGAGATCGGCCGCCGTCGGATGGCGCCGCTCCTCGAGCATGTCCTGATCGTAGCCCTGGCCGATCAGCCAGTCGCCGTCGCCCGCTCCGACCTCGCCCTTGAGCTTCTGCAGTGCGGCGATGATGTCCGCGAGCCGGGTGACACCGCCGATCGGTGGCGGGTTGAGGTTGGCCTGTACCAGGGAATCCGCGTAGTTGAGCAGGTGGCTGTGGCCGTCGATGAAGCCTGGCAGCAGCGTGCGTCCGGCGAGGTCTATCCGCGCCGCGCCGGAACCGGCTGCCTTCGCCACCTCGCCGGCCGTGCCGACGGCGAGGATCTTGCCGTCGCGCACCGCGAGCGCTTCGACATAGGCGGGCTCCGCACCCACCATCGTGAGGATATCGCCACCGAAGTAGACCGTGGTGGCGGCCACACCGGCTTCCGGTGCGGGTCTGCTGCAACCGGCGAGCACCAGCAGCGTGGCGGCAGTCAGCGCTGCACCAAGTCGGATCATCCTGAACATCATCATCTCCCGGGCTCGCAGGCTGTGAAAAAATTGGGTGTGCGCAAGTGTAAAGGCGTACCCTTCTTCCGGCGGGTCGGGCAGCGATACGTGCCTGCCCTCGGCGGGCGTGCTGAATGCGACCGCGCGTGGCGCCGGGTGGCCCTGCTCAAACGTCTACGCGCGCCTCCACCCGACCGGCACGTACCGCGGCAACCAGCGCCGCATGATCACGCTCGTTCTGGTCTGCGTAGGCAGTGGCAAAGCCGGCCATGCCCGCTTCGAAGGCATCGGTGCTGCCCATGTAGCCGGTAAGCACCACCGCATCGCCGGAACGCTTGTGGGCACGCGCCAGCGCCCATCCGCATGCCTCGGCATAGTCCACCATGGCGAGCGGGTTCATGATCTCGACCATCGGCTTGATCTTCGCATCGCGCAGCTGCCGGACATAGAAGTGGCGGCCTGTCTTCTGGCTGGTCATCCAGCCCAGGAAGACATCCGAGGCCGACTGCAACAGCCGCTGCCCGAACACCACGCGCTCGCCATGGTGCTGTATCGGCACCCGACCGCAGTAGGGCTCGAGCACCGATGCGCGTGCCTCCTTGAACTGCAGGAACAGCGGGTCGCCGTTGCCCGACACCATCAGCGCAATGCCGCAGTAGGTACCGACACTGCCAACCCCGACTACCTTCACGGCGACATCGGCGAGCCGGTAGCGCTGGACCAGCATGCGCCGTTCCGGAGGCAGGCTGCCGACATAGTCGGCGATCATCGCTTCGGCGAATGCGTGAAAGCCGGCCTGCCGCTGGAGGTCCTGGTCGTGGTAGATCAGCGGCGGTTCGTCCTTGATGCGCGGTGTCTCGCCTGCCTGGCAGGCGAGCCTGGTGAACTCCTTCAGGTGCGCCGAATCGGCCTCGGCCTTGCGGATGCGTTTGAGCGTGAGCTTCTTCAGTTCCTCGTCGGGGTTGGTCAGCGCCAGCTTCTTCAGGTCGATGAACTCGTAATAGGCGTCGAGCACCGGCATGTCTGCGTAGCGGGCGATCTGCTGGCGATAGCTGCGCGCCGCTGCGGCCGCGGCAGCGGTGCAGTCGGCCGGGCTGAACCCGTTGGCTCGCCCGGCGATGACGAAGCTCGCGGTGAGGCGGCGCACATCCCACTCCCAAGGTGCGACCGACACCTCGTCGAAGTCGTTGATGTCGAACACCAGCCGGCGCTCGGGCGTGGCGAAGCCGCCGAAGTTGACCAGATGCGCGTCTCCGCACGCCACCACGTCCAGGCCGATGTTCGGCAGGAAGGACAGGTCATGCGCCATGATCGCGGCAGCGCCCCGATAGAACGCGAACGGACTCGCCATCATCCGGCCATAGCGGATCGGCACCAGCTCGGGCACACGACCGGCGCTGCTGGCGATCAGCAGGTCGATCGGATCGGCACGGCCGTCTGCGACCTTCCAGCGCGCCAGCTCGCGCCGCGGGCTGAGCGTGCGCAGCCCGCGCCCTCGGGCCCGGCGCTCGGCATGCGGCAGTCCGTGCGACTGCTCGGGCAGATGCGCGACCATGTGCGGCACCAAGGCGGCGAGGGAACCCGGCCCCTTGCTGGATGTCTTCCGGGGTGCCTTCTCGCGCGCCTGCCGGCGCGCGGCCGGCTTGCGAGCGGTGACCGACGGTTTGCTTGCGATGATGCCTCCCATGAACGGCAGGTTGCGGCAGGGGCGCCCTGCGCGAGACGCTACTCGATCGCGACTTGCCCTGTCCAGAGCTTCAGCGGCCCGCCCTGCCGGGAAGCTCGCCTCAGCGCACCGGCGCTTTCGAATCCATCGAGGCCTTGAGCGAAACGAGAGGCCCCTGCGGTACCTGGACGAGCCTGCTGTCGAGCCGCTCGAGCGCCGAGATGAGCCCCAGCACCATTGCAAAGGACACGGCGAGCAGGGGTAACGTCCAGGGCCGGGGGGATCCGTTCAGCGTGCCGTGGTAGCCCACCCCGATCGAACCCAGCAGGATGACCGCGTAGAGGACCAGCCAGATGCCGATCGGCATGAGCGCCTCCAGCGCAACGGCGATCCGTGTCGACCGGATGTCGAACATCTCGTTGAGCGCTTCGATGTACAGCGCGGCAACGTCGGAGTTCAGGTCGCGCCGCCCTTCGGCAACCGCCATCCGCCACAGCGCTTCCTGGATCGGTACCGATTCCGCCACCATCCGGCGAATCAGAGCGGGATCGCCCTCCCGCGCCGCCTCCAGCGTGAGATCGACATACTTGCGGAACAGGCCCGCGGCTTCTGCCTGCTGGGCCTCGGGCAGGAACGCCGAACGCAGGAAGGCCGTGCCGATGGCGTTGGCCTCTTCGCGCACCAGCGACTTCCGGTCTTCGTAGCGATCGGCCACGAAGGCGAACGTGAGCGAGAGCAGAAATGCGATCAGCCCGAGCATCGCTCCGACGATGGTCGATGTCTGCCCCTCGTTCTCGGCGCTCCTGCGGGTATTCAGGCGTCCGAACAGACGGCCAGCCTCGAAGGCAAGCAGCACGAAGACCAGCGTGAAGCCGGCGACAGCATACGGTGAGTACGAGTGAATATCCACGGCGCGGCTGCGAGGGACAGGTCAGGCGGGCTGCCCGAGGGTACTCACCATCGGAACGTCGCCCCGAACATCGGCCCGTTGAAATTGAAGCTCTGGATCGACTGTCCCGACTTCATCTCGTAGTCGAGGTAACGCCACAGCGCGGTCAGTTCCCCCCACGAATAGGAATAGCTCAAGCCGGCAGCAGCCTGCCATGTGAGCTTCGATTCGCCCGTGCCGACGTCTACATAGAAGGGCAACGACCAGCGACTGCCCTGGGCACCCAGCGCCACGCGTCCCTTGGCACCGACGATCGCGTCCCAGAGCGTGGACTTCACCTCCAGTGTGCCCGAACGACCTGCCGGTGCCATGGGTCCGAGGCTGCCGGCGATCGAGTAGTTGAGCTCCTGCTTTAACGAAAAAAGCCGTGCACCTCCGAACAGATCGAGCGTGAGGCCAGGGTCGGGACGCACGCGATACTCGCCTGCAATGGTCCAGACCAGCCCCTTCACCTGCAGCCCGAGAGACGCGGAGGTGCCTGCCGGGATGGCGGTGTTTCCGATGGTGAAGTCGCGGCTGCCTGCCTTGTCGGCAGAAGCGTTCAGGTAGATGAGGTCGCTGAAGACGCCCCACTGCCCGTTATGGGCCTGCAACGTGCCCATGAACGCAAAGTCGAGGCTGTTCAGTATCTGCTCTGCCGATATATCGACCGTGGATCCGCCTGCCGGCGCTGGAAACCGGGTCTTTCCGCCAATGGATGGCAGGTAACCGTACACGGATCCCGAGTACTGCCACGCGCCGGGTTGCCCTTGGGATTGCGCCAGGAGCGGCGTGGATACCGAGGCTGCGAGCGTCATGGCCATGGCCAACCTGCGCAGACGATTCCGGTTTTCGAACGTGTTCATCAGACGACTCCGCATTCTTCGCGATCACGAGCGGGCAAGTATCCGACCGGAGGCATGTCCCCGCAAGAGGGCCGGCATACAGTCCCGGACCTGCACCAAAGTGCAGGCATGTGGGCTGGCGCGGACGTGCCCTGCAACCGAACGCCTAGGACTGGAATCGAGTCAGGCCGCTGCGCTCGCGCAACTGTTCGGCAAGCTGGCCGAGCTGCGCGGGTGACCGCACGTTGAGCTTGCTCATCAGGTTTGCCCTGTGCAGCTTGACGGTGCGCTCCGCGATGCCCAGGCTGCTCGCGATCTGCTTGTTCAGACTGCCGGCGACGATCAGATCGAGCACCGCGCGCTCGCGCGCACTCAGGCTAGAGAGCAGCGCGCCGATGCGCAGCGCCTCGTCGCGGACCTTGCGCTGCATCGCCTCCGATGACAGCGCGGTCTCGATCGCCTTGAGAAGGATTGCGGACTCTACCGGCTTTGTCAGGAAATCGACTGCACCGGCTTTCATCGCCCGCACGCTGCTCGCAACATCTGCGTTGCCACTCAGGAAAACGATCGGCAACGAACGCTCCCGTTCGTTCAGCACGGCCTGCAGGTCCAGCCCGGATTGTCCAGGCATGCGCAGGTCGAGCACCAGGCAGCCGGGCCGATCGGGCAACTCGTGCAGCAGGAAATCCCCGACCGAGGCATGGCCGCGCGCATCGTATCCGGCCGCACCCAGCAGCCGCAGCAGGGCGTTGCGCTGGTCATCATCGTCATCGACGACATGGATCAAAGGGGCGACGTTCATGCGTGCGGCATCCTCGGATCGGGAGCATCGCATGCCTGCGCGATGCTTTCCGGCGGGGATATCGGCAGTCGTACGCTCATGAGGGTGCCTTCTTCAGCGTGTTCGGCCCAGATGCGCCCGCCATGCGCATCGACCAGTGTTCTGGAAATCGACAAGCCCATGCCCATGCCGTCGGGCCTGGTGGTGAAGAACGACTCGAACAGCCGCGCACGATGTTCCATGGGTATCCCCTGGCCGCGGTCGCGCACGCAGATCGTCGCGCTGTCTGCATCGGCTTTCAGCGAGACCGATACCCGCTGGCGCCCCGCGGGAACGTCGGCACAGGCGTCCAGCGCGTTGAGCAGCAGGTTGATCACCACCTGCTGCATCTGGATACGGTCACCGGTCAGGATCGTGCGACCTTCGGGCACCAGGAACTCCAACGCGATACCGCGCAGTTCGGCCTCGGAACGCATGATGGCCTGGACATCATGCAGCATGTCCTCGACGCCGAACGGGCGTTGCTCGACTTCGCGCTGCGCCAGCAATGCCCTCAGGCGCCGGATCACCTCGCTTGCGCGGAGATCGGCGCTGCGGATGTCGCCGATGATGTCTCGAAGCGCAGCGGTCGGCACGCTGCCCCTTGCATCCAGCATCATGATGCCGGCGTCTGCATTGTTCAGTATCGCGCCCAGCGGCTGGTTGATTTCGTGGGCGATCGAAGCGGCCAGCTGGGCACCGATCTGCAGACGGGTGGCATGCGCGAGTTCGGCGCGCTGCCTGAGGATGCTCGATTCCGCGCGCCGCCGCCGCCTGCGCTCGATGACGAGGCCTGCAGTCAGTGCACTCTGCAGCAGGAACAGAGCCAGGGCAACAGCGGCTTCGCGTGCATACTGCTCGAGGAATCCCGGTGCCCTGTAGTGTGCGATCAGATCCGGCTCGGCGCTGCTGGTCTGGATGCCCCAGCGCTCGACCTGTCGCCAGTCGACGTGCAGCGCCGTGGCCTGAGCCTCGGGCAGGCGTATCGAACCGGCATCCTCGCCCGCCATCAGTCTCTCGATGATCCTGCCTGCGATCATCCCGGCATCGAAGAATGCCGGCATGCGTCCGCCGACTACGCCAGTACCGATGAAGGTGTCGTACGGCGCGTAGACCGGAACGGCGGACAGGGTCGCCAGACGTACCGCCGAATCGCGCGGGGACATTTCAACGCCATCGCCGTTCATGAAATAGCCGGGGGAGAACACGATGGAATCGCGCTTCAGGGCGCCGAGGCGGCGGACCAGTTCGGCATCCGGCGCTCCCGCCAGGAACTCGAATCTCGCCCGTGGCTGGAAGCGAACTGCCTCGGCACGCAATCGGTCTTCCAGCATCCGGTCGCTGGGCGAGGCGCCAGTCACGATGACCACCTGCCGGGCCGTCGGATGCCAGCGCAGCGCCTGATCGATCGTGCCTGCAAAATCGTACTCGATCGGAACTCCGATGACATCGGCGGGCAGCGGCCCGAGCTGGGTGCGAGACACGCCCAGGTGTACGACAGGCACGCTGGGGAACAGCGCACTGCGATGCGCGAGAATGAAGGCGAGCGATTCCGGACCCGCAGCCACGATGATGGCTGGCCTGCGCGCCCGGTACTTCACGCGCAGGTAGTCGACCGCCGCGCGCTCGAAATCCGCACCCCTGAACCGGGGTGCGTCGAGGAACTCCTCGAAAAGGCTGCCACGATGCTCTGCCGACAGCGACTGGCGCAGGCCGCGCTCGACCTCCACGTTCGCGGGCAGCAGGCGACCGTTGGAGAACAGCACCAGCACGCTCGAGCCATTGGCCAGGACAGGTGTCGGCGACAGCAGTACGGCCAGCAGCAGTACGGCCGCCATCACCGCCTCGCGGCAGCGGGCCCCGCCTGATCCGCAGATCGTCCTGAGAATCGATCGCGTGCATCCCGACAGACTGGCGCAACGGCGACCGCCCGCAGCGCACCTGCGCACGCGTCGTCTGATGCGGATATCCATCGGGTCAGGATAACAAAGCGAAAACGTCCATGCACCAAGGGGCAGCGATTTTCCCGATCGCCCGGATTACCGTCGCTCGCCATATGGTATAGATTCAGGGCAGGGCTGCGCTTCTGCAGGGAGCGCTCGATGCAGGGTGGAGACCGACAATGAACGTAACCGTCAACAGGGCATTGCGCCGGCTCTTTGCGATGCTCGGCATGCTCGCATCGCTGGCACTGCCCGTACTATCGAATGCGCAGGTGCCCGAGCCTTTCCGGGACGAAGAACTCGATCAGATGCTCGCGCCGATCTCGCTCTACCCGGATGCATTGCTGTCGCAGATCCTGATGGCCAGTACCTATCCGGCGGACGTCAAGGACGCCGCCGCCTGGTCGAAGGCCAATCCGAAGGTCAGTGGCGACGAGGCGGTGAAGCGGGTCGCAGGCCAGCCATGGGAGCCCTCGGTGCAATCATTGGTGGCCTTCCCGCAGGTACTGGCCATGATGGCGGCCAGGCCTTCCGATGTGCAGAGACTCGGGGACGCATTCCTGGCAGACCCGGCACGTCTGATGGATCGGGTCCAGGTCCTGCGTGCGAAGGCGCAGGCGGCCGGCAACCTGAAGAGCACCGAGCAGCAACTCGTCGAAGTCCAGAGCGACGCGGGCAAGCAGGTGATCGTGATCGTGCCGGCGCAGCCGCAGGTCGTTTACGTACCCGTGTACCAGCCTGCGGTCATCTACGGCGCGTGGCCGTATGCCGGCTATCCCCCCTACTACTGGCCACCGCCGCCCGCCTATTATCCGGGCGGTGTCTTCGTGGCCGGGGTGGTTTGGGGCGTGGCCATCAGCGGGGTCAGCAACTCCCTGTGGGGCGGCTTCAACTGGGGCCGTAACGACGTGAACATCAACGTCAACCGCTACAACAACATCAATGTCAACCGCCCCATCACGGTCAACAACAACCGGTTCGAGCACAACGCCCAGCGGCGGCGGGACGTTCCCTATCGCGATGCCCGCAGTCGCGAACAGTTTGGCCGCAAGACCGACAGCACGGTCGACCGCGACGCGTTTCGTGGCCGTGACGGCAGGGACGCCGATCGCGCACGCGCCGCCGAAGCCCTGAAGGCGCGCGGTGCCGACCCAGCCGAAGGACGCAGGCAGTTGCAGGGTACGGATGTGGGCGGGGGGCGCGCGCGCGACCCACGCCCGGATCGCACCCCGGATCGCACCCCGGATCGCACCCCGGATCGCACCGCGGCGCGCGAAACCCACGGCGCACGCGCCGAACCGGTCGCTCAGGGCGCACTGTCCGGCGCGCGCGACAGCGGTACCGCCCGTGCCAATGCCGAACGCGGCCGCGCAAGCGCAGCGGCAATGCAAGGCGGCCATGGTGGCGGCGCGCGCGCAGCCGGTGCCGGTAGACACCGTTGAAGGCAGGAGCCCCGATGATGACAGGACACCCCACCGGCGACTTGCCCGCTGCAGCGTCGACTCCGGTTCGATCGACCCTTGCGCCGTGGCTGCGCCAGCTTGCCCGTGTCGCGGCGCTGGCCTGCATGATTTCCGGGCACGGCATTGCACTTGCGCAGGCGCCGTACGCAACGCCAGAAGCGGCGGCCGATGCACTGATAGAAGCCGTCGCCGCCAACGATCGAACGGCACTGACGCAGGTACTGGGAAAAGACGCACAGACGCTGGTACCGCTCGACCGGATGGACCCCGCTGACGTGCGCGCCTTCGTTGACAAGGCCCGACAGACACGTTCGGTCAGGATGCTCGATGGCCGCAGGGGTGAGTTGTCGGTGGGTGCCGACGACTGGGTGCTGCCGATACCGCTGCTTCAGCGCACCGACGGACGCTGGCAGTTCGACGTGAGCGGTGGCCTGCGAGCCCTCCTGGAACAGCGTATCGGCACCAACGAACGCTCGGCCATGCGGGCGATGCTGGCCTATCTGGATGCACAGCGCGAGTACGCCACGGTCGACCGGATCGGCAGCGGCGCACTGCAGTATGCGCGCCGCCTGGTCAGCAGCCCGGGCAAGCGCGATGGTCTCATCTGGAGCCCCGATCTCGGCGACGAAAGCCCGCTGGGGCAGGCCTTCCTGCCCAATCGGCCCGGGACGGGCTACCACGGTTATCACTTCCGGATCCTCACCGGACAGGGCCCGCAGGCACCCGGTGGCGCCACGAGCTACCTGATCGGCGACCGGATGGTCAGCGGCTTTGCGCTGATCGCCTGGCCGGTCAGCTACGGCCGATCCGGCGTGATGTCCTTCATCGTGAACCACGATGGCGTGATCTACGAGCGTAACCTGGGGCCCAATAGCGCGAAGATCGCTGCCAGCATCCAGCGTTTCAATCCTGACTCGCGCTGGCGGCGAACCCAGCCGTGATCTGCCTGGTCGGCATCAGGGCCGGCCAGGTGCAAAGCACTGAGCCCTGTACCTCGATTAACGGTACCGAGGTACAGGGGGGCCGAGTTCTCTGTCGTGCGCGGGCACCCGCTCAGGGCGCGAGCTTCGCCGCCTTCACGACCGTGCTCCACCGCTCGATGTCCTCGCGGATGAGGCGGTCGAACGCCTCGGGCGTGCTGACCTGCGCCGCCAGGCCCAGTCCTGCGAAACGCTCCTTCACGTCGGCCGACGCGATGGCTGCGTGCAGGTCGCGGGCTATCCGGAGTATCAGCGGGCGCGGCGTGCCGGCAGGCGCGGAGATACCGAACCAGATGTTGACGTCGTAGCCCTTCATCCCCTGTTCGCTGGTGGTCGGCACATCGGGGAACACGTCGAGCCGCCGGTTTCCGGCGACGGCGAGTGCCTTGATCTTGCCCGCGCGGATCATCGCCTGCGCGGTGACCGGCGTGGTGAAGATGATGCTCACCTGTCCCGCGATCATGTCGGTGATCGCGGGTGCGGCACCCTTGTACGGCACGTGCAGGATGTCGGTACCCGACAGCATCTTGAAGAACTCTAGCGCGAGGTGGCTGCTGCCGCCCGTGCCGGAAGATCCGCCTGAAAGCTGGCCCGGCTTCGCCCTGGCGATCGCGATCAGCTCATTCATGTTCGCCGCCGGGAACGCCGTGCTGGTCAGCAACATGATCGGCGACCAGCCGAGCAGGGTCACCGAAGCGAAGTCTTCCGGGCGGTAAGGAGTCTTCGCACGCAGTGCGAAGTTGATCGCATTGGAGCCCGGGTTGGTCATCAGCAGCGTGTAGCCGTCGGGACTGGCCCGCGCGACGATCTCGGCGCCGACGAGACCCCCGCCGCCGCTGCGGTTGTCGATCACCAGCTGCTGGCCCCAGGCCTCGGACAGCTTCTGCCCGAGGAGCCGCGCGACGATGTCGTTCGATGCGCCGGGCGGGTACGGGACGACGAGCCGCACGGCGCGTGCCGGAAAGTCGCCGGCCTTCTGCTGGGCGTGCGTGGGAGCGCCAGGCAGCAGGACCGAAAGCAGCACGGCGACCACCGCGGATTCGAGCCTCATGTTTCCCTCCTCCGTGTGCGCTCAGCGCATAGCGAGCGTCACCGGAAACAGCGATTCGTTTTCTTCGACCTGAATCGCATGATAGACCTTGAAGCGGTAGGCCGTCGGCCGCCACATGCGGCTCCAGGCAGTGCGCGGGATGGCGGGTAATCTTGTTGACTTCAATCAGTGGTCTGTGGGTATCATTTTTCCCCTCGCAAAGTCAGATGACAGACATGCTGCAAGCCGATTCCATCTTTTCAGATTTTTACGCAGCGGCGGCTGGCCGCACAGACTGGCGCAAGCCTTTTGCCGCGCTTTCTGATTTGCTTGGCCTTTGGGGTGTGCAGGTCATCGGTATTGACAAGAGGACCGGCGGCCTGTTGTTCAGCGCCGAAGGCGGCGTAGCCCCACCCGAGGCAGCACTGGACTACATCCGTTTTTTTCATGCATCCAACCCACGTATAGCACCCGCACTGGCGACGCCCATCACACAGTGGATGCATTGCCATGAGCATTTTGACGATGGGTATGTTGCTGCCAGCGCTTTCTACCAAGACTTCCTGATCCCGCATGGCGGGCGATATCTGTCGGGTACCAAGCTGATCGATAACGACGAAGTGCTGTTCATGCTGGGCATCATGCGCGGCCATGGCAGCCAACCCATTGGTCCGGCGGAGCTGCCGCTGCTGGAGCAGGTCAAGCATCACCTGACGGAAGCGTTTTCGAATTTCGTCCACATCCGCGAATCCTATGCAGAACTTGGCATGGCTCGTGAGTTGCTCGGGCAGTTCAATTACCCGATGCTGCTGCTGGACGAAACCCGCGGCATCTGGCACCGCAATCCGGCTGCGCTGGCACTGCTGGCGCAGGGCGATGTGGTGGCTGAGCAAGGCGGTTTCTTGACCTGCCGAGACAGGGCCAGCGACAGCGCCTTGACAGAGGCAATTCATGGCCTGCAACTGTCAAGCCCCGCGCCAGACGCTACAGCGTCAAAGAACAAGCGCGCGGTTTCATTGACCAGACCCGACGGCAAGGCATGGCTGGCCTTCATCAGTGCCATCCACCCCGCCCAAACCATGGGCGCTTTTGGGCACACGTCCCGTGCGCTGGTTGTTTTGCATGACCCCAACGCCAACCAGCGCGTCATCGACCCATTCATCGTGGCTGAATGCTTTGGTCTGACACCCGCCGAAGCCCGCGTTGCTGCGGGAATAGCAGGCGGTGCAAATGCCAAGCAGATTGCACAACAACAGGCCGTAGCACTGGCTACTGTTCGCACCCACATTCAGCGCATCATGGACAAAGCAGGTGTGGAGCGTCAAACCGATCTGGTTCGCGTGCTGATGGCGCTGCCGATTCGGGGATGAGGTCAGCTCCCTGCCGCTAGGCAGTAGACAGGCCTGTCGCCAGCAACGCGGTGAGTTCGGTCCGGGGAACTCATCGCGCAGCATTTCGTTGAAGCTCGCGATGTAGCCGTGCTGGATCGGCCGGCCCGGCCCTGTCTGCCTCGATCAGGATGTGGCTCACACCGTGCTGCGCCTGCATCGGATCTGGCGCGCTGTCAATAGGCGTCGCGGTTTGAACGGTTACAACTTCGCGTTGGTACGGGTGGGAGGGGCAGGTCGGTCAATCATCAATGTTGAGGATGCGAGAACGGGTTTTGCAGCGGTAATGTCCGCTGGTTATCAGCTATCTGCGCGGATCCAGCCATACGAGAGTTTCGCAACCGGAAGGAAGTGGTCGAGAGCCTGACTCGAAGGGCACAGGAAGCGGACAAGAGGCGGCGGTTTACATTGCGGGAAAATGACAATCAGGAGTCGATAGCATGAGTGAGTCGTGCGGGCCGTCTGCGATCAACGAGAGCATCGCTTCCAGCAAGACCCGGACGGCTCCAGCGCAGCCCGAAGCGCGGGTTCCAGCGGCGCCCCGGATTGCCTTGCTCGACGGGCAGAGCCCAGTGCTCCCCCCGCCGAAGCAGCGAGCGGCGTTGGTACGTGGGAAGCGGGTAGAAGACGCGGAAGAGGTCGTCGCCTGTGACGAGCCGCGCCGCGCCGCGCTTGACGGGCTCGACGCCGTGCCGGCGGACACGCAATCGCTCGGGATGGTGGTCGCGCAGGCTCCGGCCGACGCGCCCCTGGCGGGCACCGGTGGCGAGAGCATCGCCGGCACGACTGCGTCCTCGGCTACCGGCACGACCGTGTCTCCGGCGGCGGGGGTCGCCGCAGGCGCCAGCGGCCAGGGGCTGCTGATCGCGGGCATGGCGCTCGGCGTGGCCGCGGCGGCGGCGGGCGGCGGCGGATCCAGCACGCCGCCTGCGACCGGCGGCAGCACGTCTTCCGCGACCGGCAGCAGCACCGCGACATCGCCCACGGCCGTTTCCATGTCGGCGAGCGGCACACAGATCGTCATCACCTTCAGCGGCGCGCTGGACGCCAATGCTGTGGCGACGAGCGCTTTCTCGGTCACGGTCAATGGCACCCCGACCACGGTCTCGGCTGTCACCACCTCGGGCAGCACCGCCACGCTCACCGTTGCCTCGTCGATCGGCAGCGGATCGCTGGTGCGGCTGACCTACACCGACCCCACGGCCAGCGACGACGCCAACGGCCTCCAGGGTCCGACTGGCGTCGACGTGGCGAGCTTCGCCTTCTCGTCGGGCATCGTGGCCGACGGCTACGTGCGCGGCGCGCAGATCTACATCGATGCCAATGGCAACGGGGTCGCCGAATCGGGCGAGGCGCTCGTGGGCGTGCTGACCGATGCCAATGGCAACTTCTTCCTGCCGCCTGGCGCACCGGTCGGCGCGGTAATCGCCGTGGGCGGGGTCAACATCGACACCGGCATCGTCAATACGGTCGCGTTGCGCGCGCCGGCGGGAGCCTCGGTGGTGAACCCGATCACCACGCTGATCGACGCCTACATGAAGGCCAATCCAGGCTTGAGCGCGTCCGCGGCCGAAACCGTGATCCAGAACGGCCTCGGGCTGCCCGGCGTCGATCTGCTTACCTACGATCCACTGTCCGCCACGGACACCAGCGCGCTGCCGGTGCAGAAGGCGGCCGCCCAGTTCGCCTCTCTGCTGATGACGGCCATGGCCAACCCGGCGACGGGGCTCAGTGCGGCGCAGGTGGCGAGCACGATCGTCGCCAACACGCTCGCCGCCATTGGCGGCGGCACGGCGATCGATCTCACCGCCAATGCGACGATCGATGCGTTGCTCACGGGTAGCGGCGGCGGTCGGGTGACGACGTCGACGTCGGCGGCGCTAGCGAGCACGTCCAGCAGTATCGCCAGCGCGACCTCCATCGGGCAGGTGTCGCTGGTCCAGGGGCAGTCGCTCGACCGCACGGCACCGGCCGCGCCCATCGCCGCTCCTGACGTGCTGGCGGCTTCCGACACCGGTGGATCCGCCACCGACAACATCACGCGCAACCCGACGCCGACGGTACGGATCACCTTCAACACCACCGCCCTCGATGGCAGTGCGGCCGTGGCCGGCGACACCGTCCGGGTGTTCGCGGGAACCACGGTGGTGGCGGTAGCGGTGCTGTCTGCGGCGGACATCGCTGCAGGCCGGATCGACCTCACGCTCAATCCGCTCGCCGACGGCCCGCAAAGTCTGAGCGCGAGGCTGACCGACACAGGCGGGAACGCGAGCGCGCAGTCTGCTGCGCTGTCGGTGACGATCGACGGCGCGGCCCCGACGCTTTCCGTCGCCGCGATGGGCGATGCGGCGAAGACGGCAGCTGAAGCCACTGCGGCCGGCGGTGTCGTCGAGGTCACGGCCGAGACCGGCGCTGCGGTGGCGGTCGTGATCGCGGGCTCCGCCGGGCAAGTCACCCGTTCGCTCACCGGGACCGGCGCGGCACAGGCCGTGACGCTCGACAGCGCCAATCTGGCAACGCTTGGCGAAGGTCCGGTGACCGTGACGACGACGGCAACCGACCTCGCCGGCAACGTGACGACGCGTACGACCGGCGGCTTCGTGCTGGACACCCAGGCGCCCGCGGCAAGCGTGCAGGCGATCGGCTCGAACGTGAAGTCCGCCGCCTCGGCGGCCGCCGCAGGCGGTGTGCTCACGGTGACGGCCGAAAGCGGCGCGAGCGTGACCGTGACGTTCACCGGCGGCTCGGGTTCGGTAACGAAGACGCTCGTCGGTACGGGCAGCGCGCAACCGGTCGCCCTCACGCCGGGCGAGGTCGTCACGCTGGGCAACGGCGCGGTCGCCGTTGCCACCAACGTGAACGACGCGGCCGGCAACACCATCTCCAGCGCTACCGGCGGGTTCAGCCTGTTCACGACGCCGCCCAGCCTCACCGTGCAGGCGCGCGGGGATGCGGACAAGACCGCCGTCGAGGCGACGGACACCGCTGGGGTCATCGGCATCACCGCCGCTACCGGGGCGGCCGTCCTGGTCCAGTTCACCGGACAGTCGGGCGTAGTCACGCGCGCGCTCACCGGTACCGGGTCGGTGCAGGCGGTGACGCTCTCCGTGTCCGAGCTCGCCACCCTCGGTGAAGGCTCGGTCAGTGTCACCACCACCGCGGCCGATGCTGCCGGCAACGTCACGAGCAGCAGCTCGGGCGCGTTCACGCTCGACACGCTGGCGCCGTCGCTCTCGGTGAGCGTCGCTGGCGATGCCGCCAAGACCGCAGCGGAAGCGGGCGCCGGTGCGCTGACGATCACTGTCGAGAACGGCGTGACGGCGAACGTCACGCTGACCGGTTCCTCGGGTACGGTCAACCGCGCGGTCACCGGCACCGGGGTGGCGCAGACCCTGTCGTTGTCGGGCACCGAACTCACGACGCTGGGCCAGGGCAATGTCGCCGTATCGGCGATCGCGACCGATGCGGCGGGCAATGTCACCACGTCGTCCGGGACCTCGTTCGCGATCGACACCGTCGCACCCGTGCTGGCCTCGGCCGAGCTCAACGGCGACACCCTGATACTTGCGTATACCGAAGCCACGGCCCTGGATTCCGGCGTGGCGCCTGCCGCGGAGAGCTTCACCGTGACGGCCGACGGCGCGCCGGTCGCCGTCACCGGCGCGGCCGTGACCGGGATCCAGATCGTGCTCACGCTGGCTGCCGCCGTGCCCAACGGCAGCGCGGTTACCCTTTCCTATGTGCCTCCCGGCACCGGCGCCATCCGCGATGTCGCAGGCAATGCGGCGGCTGCGCTCACCGGGCAGCCCGTCAGCGTGCCCAGCGGCAGCCTGATCGACGGCTACATCCGCGGCGCCCAGATCTGGATCGACACCGACCTCGACGGCACGGCCGATGTCGACACCGGCCGGGTGACCAACGACAGCGGCAACTTCTTCCTGCCCCCGAGCACGCCCGCCGGGACGATCATGGCGATCGGTGGCGTCAACATCGATACTGGCGTTCCGAACACGGTGATCTACCGCGCGCCGCAGGGCTCGACGACGGTGTCGCCGCTGACCACGCTGGTGCAGGGCTACGCCGAGGCCAACGCGCTGTCTTCGTCCGATGCCGTGGCGCAGATTGTCGCGAAGCTCGGTCTTCCGCCCGGGGTCGACCTGCTCACGTTCGACCCGCTGACCGCGGCGCCCGGCGACGCGGAGGCGCTGGCGGTCCAGAAGGCGGCCGCCCAGATCGCGACCGTGGCCATGCTGGCGGCATCGGCACCTGCGGCAGGGCTCGACGGTACCCAGGCATCGAACGAGGTGTTCGACAACCTCGTGTCGGCGGTCACCGCCGGCGGGCCCTCGGTCGATCTCGGACCTGCGCTGCTCACCGCCGCCGGTCCGGCCACCACCCGCCCGGACACGGAGATAAGCAACGCCACCGTCGAGATCGCGGCTGCCACCGACCTCAACGCGATCACCCAGGCCCAGGCGGACATTCTCGACACGATCGCTCCGCTCGCCCCGACCCAGGCGCCCGACCTGCGTCCGCAGTCCGACAGCGGCTCGTCGAGCAGCGACGACATCACCGCCTCCGCCGCCCCGACGCTGCGGGTGCGCTTCGATGTCGCCCGGACCGACGGCCAGGCGGCAACCACGGGCAACACGGTACAGCTCTTCGCCGACGGCGGGCTCGTCGGCAGCACGGTACTCACCGAAACGAACATCGACAACGGCTATGTCGACATCGCTTCCGGAACGTTGCTCGACGGCGACCGCGCGCTCACCGCGAAGATCGTAGACCTCGCTGGCAACACGAGTACGGCATCCTCGTCCCTCGTCGTGCGTATCGACACCGTGGCACCGGTCACGACGATCTCGGCCATCGCGCTCTCCGCCGATACCGGCAGCAGCAGCACCGACTTCCTCACCCGCAGCGCGGCGCAGACGGTGACCGCGACGCTGAGTGCGCCGCTTGCCCCCTCCGAGCGCCTCTTCGCCTCGGTAGACGGCGGCACCCCGCGGACCGACATCACCGCCTCGGTCAGCGGCACCACCGTGTCGTGGGCCGGGGTGACGCTGGTTCCGGGTGCGAACACCATCCGCCTGCAGGTGAGTGACCTTGCCGGCAACAAGGGTCCTGAGACCGCGCGCAGCTACACCCTCGACACCACTGCACCGGCCCTCGCGGTAACCGACTCCGGCGACGCAGCAAGGACCCGCGCCGAAGCGACCGCACCCTTCCTCACGGTCACCGCCGAGTCCGGTGCCGCCGTGAACGTGTCCCTCAGCGGTTCGCTGGGCACCGTCACGCGCAGCCTCGCGGCGACGGGTGCCGCACAGACGGTGGATGCGCTGTCCGTGACCGAACTCGTCACCCTCGGCGAGGGGCCGGTCAGCATCCTCGCCAGGGCCACCGACGCGGCGGGCAATGTCCGTCTGCGCTCGATGGGCAGTTTCGTGCTCGACACCGGTGATCCAGCACTCGGAGTGGTGGCGGTCGGCGACAACGCCAAGACCCTTTCGGAAGCGACCGCTGCGCAAGGCGTCATCCGGGTGAACGCCGAGCCGGGCGCAGCGGTGACCGTACAGTTCACCGGCACTGCAGGAACGGTGGCGAAGACGCTCGTCGGCGACAGCACGGCGCAGGCCGTGGTCCTGAATGCCGCGGACGTGGCACAGCTTGGCCAGGGCGCCGTTACCGTGCAGACCACGGCGACAGACGCAGCCGGCAACGCGGTATCGAGGAGCCAGGGTGCATTCACGCTCGACACGCTCGCGCCCACGCTGAGCGTCACGCCGCTGCACGACGGTCAGTTGACCGCGGCGGAAGCCGCCGCAGCAACCGGGGTGGTTCGCGTGGTCTCGGAGAGCGGCGCCACGACCAGTGTAGTGTTCGCCGGCAGCAGCGGAACGGTCACCAAAGCGGTGGCCGCCGGCACCGTCTCGGTCGTGCTGTCGCCCGCCGACCTCGCGGCACTCGGGCAGGGTAGCGTCACCGCCAGCACCCAGAGCGTCGACGCAGCGGGCAATGCGACGACGCGTACCGAAGGTGGGTTCGTACTCGACACCGTCGCACCGGGTACGCTGATCGCCGCGCTCGCCCAGGACACTGGTCGCAGCGCAATCGACCGGGTGACCCGCGACCCGAGCGTCGTGATCACCGGGCTGGAGTCGGGGGCGAACTGGCAGTACAGCCTCGACAATGACGCGCAGTGGCTCGCGGGCAGCGGCACTGCCTTCTCGCTGCCGGCGGGCGCGTACACCAGCGGCGCGATCCTGGTGCGGCAAGTCGATGCCGCCGGCAACGCGAGTGCACCTTCAGCGCTCCCTGGCAGGGTCATCGTCGATCTCACGCCGCCCACTCCGGTCATCGTCGGGGTCGGCGACGGGTTCCTCACCGCTGCGGAGGCAACGGCGCCGTCCGGCGTGCTGTCGGTGAGCGCGGAGTCGGGTGCCGAGATCGCCGTCACCCTCACCGGTGCCTCCGGTACGGTGAGCCGTACGCTGACCGGTAACGGCAGTGCCCAGGCGGTGACGCTCAATGCGGCCCAGCGTGCGACGCTGGGCGATGGAGCGGTAACGGTGTCTACCGTGGTGACCGACGTGGCGGGCAACTCGAGCTCGCCGAGCAGCGTCGGTGGCTTTACCCTCGACACGACCGCCCCGACATCCACAGCCGCGGTGACGGCAGTCCGGAACACCGACTCGGCCGGGGTTCCCGGGACGACCGTCGCGGTCGGGGGGCTTACCTCGGACAACACGCTTCAGGTCGCGGGCACCGTCAGCGCGGCGCTCGCCCCGGGCGATGTGGTGGCAGTCTACGACGACGGCGTGCGCCTCGGGACCGCGCAGGTCACTGGCACAAACTGGACATTTGCGACGGCAGGCCTGTCCAACGCCGTTCACCGATTCACCGCAGCGGTCGAGGACCGCGCCGGCAACAGCGGGGCGACCGGCACCCAATACGCGGTCACCGTCGACGCGGCGCTCCCAGCGGCGACGACGAGCATCACCGGCATCACGGACGACGCGGGTTTGTTCACTGGGCCGGTGGCGTCCGGCGGGCGCACCGACGATGTCACACCGACCCTCACGGGGGCGATCACCGGCACGCTCGGCACAGGGGTAGTTGCCGTTTATGACGGCGACACTCGGCTCGGAAGCGCGACGGTCACCGGTTCGACCTGGAGCTACACCACCCCGGCGCTGCCGGAGGGGGCGCACGCGTTCAGGGCGGTGATCGAGAGCGCGGTGGGCAACCAGGGCGCCGCCAGCACCGCGTACTCGATCGTCATCGACACGCAGGCACCGGCCGCGCCGAGCATCGGCCTGGTGGCGGGCGACGACGTTGTCAACGCCGCCGAGCAGGCCGCCACGATCAGTGGCACGGCGGAAGCGAACGCGACGGTCGCACTCACGCTGGGCACGGGCAACGTTCGCACGGTGACGGCGAACGGCGGCGGCGCGTGGAGCTATACGCTGGTGGCGGCCGACATTACCGCGATGGGCCAGGGCCCTGAAACGCTGTCGGCCACTGCGCGCGACGTAGCGGGCAACACGAGCTCAGCGGGAACCAGGATCGTCGCAATCGATACGCTGGCGCCTGCGGCGCCGGCGATTTCCCAGGTGGCTGGCGACGATTTCGTCAACGCCGCCGAGCAGGGCGCCACGATCATCGGTACGGCGGAAGCAAATGCGGCGGTACGTCTCACGCTGGGCGGGAACATCCGCACGGTAGCCGCGAACGGCAGTGGCGCGTGGAGCTACACGCTGGTGGCAGCCGACATTACCGCGATGGGTCAGGGCGGGGTGACGCTTTCGGCCTCCGCGTTCGACGAAGCGGGCAACGCGGGACCGACGGGTACACGAGCGATCACGGTCGACACGCTGGCGCCTGCAGCGCCTGCGATTGCACCGGTGGCGGGCGACGACGTGGTCAACGCCGCCGAGCAGGGCGGCACGATCAGCGGTACGGCGGAAGCGAACGCGACGGTCGACCTCACGCTGGGCGCGGGGAACGTGCGCACGGTGACGGCGAACGGCAGCGGCGCGTGGAGCTACACGCTGGTGGCGGCCGACATCACGGCGATGGGGCAGGGGGCGGAGACGATCTCGGCCACCGCGCGCGACGCTGCGGGCAATACGAGCACGGCGGGCACACTAAGCATCACGATCGACACGCAGGTGCCTGCGGCGCCGGTGATCTCGACCGTTGCGGGTGACGACGTCGTGAATGCGACCGAGCAGGGCGCCACGATCAGCGGCACGGCAGAAGCGAACACCACGGTCGCACTCACGCTGGGCACGGGGAACGTTCGCACGGTGACGGCGAACGGCAGCGGCGCGTGGAGCTACGCACTGGTGGCGGCC
>JADCHX010000015.1 GCA_020248265.1 Rhodocyclaceae bacterium | reverse complement strand
TCCGTCACCAACACCTCGCCGCGCTGGAACGGGCTCATCGTCCCAGGATCGACATTGATGTAGGGGTCGAGCTTGAGCAGGGTAACCTTGAGCCCCCGCGATTCGAGCAGCGTGCCGAGCGACGCGGCAGCGATACCTTTGCCGAGCGAGGATACGACACCACCGGTGACAAAGATGTACTTGATCATTCCCGACGCAGTAGCTGGTTTTGTCGATCATAGCGCAAAGCGGCCCCGCGACCAAACGAACTCGACAGCAAGTTGTCGACAATCACGCCGGGAATGCGCGCCGCGCGTGCGGATGCCCCCCGCCGAATGCAGACACGCCGGGTTGTGTCAAAATTGCGCCACAACCCGGTTCGAAAACGGGTATTTTCGCGCCCTGTTTTTTCGTTTCACCCTCCGCCGCTGCCGCACGGGAGCGGCGTCGCTCGGGCCCGGCAGGCGCGCGGAACCGCATTACCTCGAGGAGAGCAGCAATGAGCCGTCCAGATGCAGCAGCAGAACTGATCAGCCGGTCGGGCAAGCCCGACTATGTCAAGCACGCCCGGCTGGTGGAATGGGTCCGCGAGATGGCGGCCTTGTGCGAACCCGACAGCATTTACTGGTGCGACGGGTCGAAGGAAGAATACGACCGGCTCTGCCAGGAAATGATCGACGGCGGCTCGATGATCCGGCTGAACCAGCAGAAGCGGCCGAACAGCTTTCTCGTGCGCTCGGACCCGGCCGACGTCGCGCGCATGGAAGACCGCACCTTCGTCTGCACCGAAGACCAGGACGATGCGGGCCCCAACAACAACTGGGTGGCGCCCGCCGAGATGCGCGCGACCCTGGGCGGCCTGTTCAAGGGCTGCATGCGCGGCCGCACGATGTACGTGATCCCGTTCAGCATGGGGCCGCTGGGCTCGCATATCGCCCACATCGGCGTCGAACTGTCGGATTCCCCGTATGTCGTCGTGTCGATGCGCATCATGACGCGCATGGGCGAGAAGGTGTACGACGTCCTCGGCAGCGACGGCGAGTTCGTGCCCTGCATCCATTCGGTCGGCATGCCGCTGAAGGCGGGCGAGAAGGACATCGCCTGGCCGAGCAACCGCGAGCACAAGTACATCGTCCACTATCCCGAGACGAAGGAGATCTGGTCGTTCGGCAGCGGCTACGGCGGCAACGCGCTGCTCGGCAAGAAGTGCTTCGCGCTGCGTATCGCCTCGATCATGGCGAAGGAACAGGGCTGGCTGGCCGAACACATGCTGATCCTGGGCATCACCGCGCCGACGGGCGAGAAGCGCTACGTCGCCGCCGCGTTCCCGAGCGCCTGCGGCAAGACCAACCTTGCCATGCTGATCCCGCCCAAAGGCATGGATGACTGGAAGGTCACCACCGTCGGCGAGGACATCGCCTGGATCAAGCCTGGCAAGGACGGGCAGCTGTACGCGATCAACCCCGAGGCGGGCTACTTCGGCGTCGCGCCCGGCACCGGTCCCGACACCAATGCCACCGCGCTGGGCATGCTCGACGCGGACACGATCTTCACCAACGTCGCGCTGACTGCCGATGGCGACGTCTGGTGGGAGGGCATGACCCGCACCCCGCCGAGTGAACTGACCGACTGGCAGGGCAAGCCCTGGACCCCGGATTGCGGCCGGCTGGCCGCGCACCCGAACTCGCGCTTCACCGTCGCCGCCGAGCGCTGCGCCACCCTCGATCCCGAGTACGACAACCCGAACGGGGTGCCGATCAGCGCCTTCGTGTTCGGCGGCCGCCGCAACGACACCGTGCCGCTGGTCGCCGAGGGCTTCAACTGGAACTACGGCGTGTACATGGCAGCGACCATGGGCTCCGAGACCACGGCTGCAGCCACCGGTGCGGTAGGCATCGTGCGCCGCGATCCGTTCGCGATGCTGCCGTTCTGCGGCTACCACTTCGGCGACTACTTCAACCACTGGCTGCGCATCGGGCACACGATCAGCCAGCCGCCGAAGATCTACTGCGTGAACTGGTTCCTGCGCGACGAGCAGGGCCGGTTCATCTGGCCGGGCTTCGGCGAGAACATGCGCGTGCTGAAGTGGATCGTCCAGCGCACGATGGGTACCGTCGGCGCGGTCGAGACGGCGCTGGGCTGGATTCCCCGTTTCGAGGACATGGACTTCCGCGGCATGGACATCAGCCGCGAGCAGTTCGAGCAACTGACCCGGGTCGACGCGGAACTCTGGAAGAAAGAGGTCGAGTCGCACGGCGAACTGTTCGAGCAGCTGAAGACACGGCTGCCGAGGGAGATGGTGCTCAAGCGCGAACTGATGAAGCTAGACCTCTGGCGCGACGCGGCCTGAAGGCCCGCGTGCCGGGACGGCGGTCGCGCCGTCCCGGCGACTGGCCCCAGCTGGGGTCCCAGCTGGGGTCAGGTCTTGAGTTTTGCAGGATCCGCAGGGGTCTTGCGGTAGGCCGCGATCATGTCCAGTTCGATGCGGGCCCCCGGCGTCGACAGCTGGTTCACGCAGACGGTAGTGCTGGCCGGCGTCCAGTCGCCGAAGGTCTGCTTGAGCACCGCGACCATGCCGTCCATGTCGCGCATGTCGGTCACGTACTTGGTGACCTTCACGATGTCGGTCCATACCAGCCCTTCCTGGTCGAGGATCGACTCGATCGCCGACAGCGCGCGCCGCGTCTGCTCGCCGATGTCGTTCGGGTGGTCGTGCTCGTGAAGTTCGTGCGGATGCTTGTGGTAGAGCGGCGACGGCGTGGCGCCGGAAATGAACAGCAGGTCAGCGCCGCCGGTCACGCGCATCGCCGGCGCATAGGGCATGTCGACCCGGCGCGAGGGCATCGTCTGGATTTCCTGGACGTCGGGATTCGACGGCGAGACCTGGTACGGTTTCGTGTGGCTGGGCACTGACGGACTCCTGGCATTCTGGCGGTGGTTCGGCGCCGACGGCACGCTCTGTCGGCGTTTGCTGCGCAGAAAGTATACTCAGCGTCGCGCGTTACCGCGTCCCCACCGCGAAAGGCCTGTCCATGTCCCGCACTCCGCACGCCAAAGCCGCCCGGCACCCGGGCACCCGCCGCACCCTGATCAAGGCCGGAGCCGCCGCCGCCATGGCGCCGGTGCTTGCAGGGGCACCGTTCGTCAACGTGCTGGCGCAGGCACCACGCGCGAAGATCCGTATCGGCGTGGTGCCGCTGATCTCTTCCGGGCCGTTGTTCATCGCGCAGGCCCGTGGCTTCTGGGACCGGATGAACATCGAGGCGGAGTACCGCTACTTCACCGACGGCGCACTGGCGGTACCGGCACTGGTCGCCGGCGAGCTCGACTTCACCGTCGCCACCTGCAACGCTGGCATCTTCAACACGATCGCCCGCGGTGCGCCATTCAAGTTCATGCTCGATCGCGGCTCGGAGCGACCCGGCTCCGGTTCGATGACGATCGTGGTCAACAACAAGCTGCACGCCGCCGGACTGACCACACCCGAGCGCATGTCGATGCTCAAGGGCCAGCGGCTCGGCCTGCAGGCCCCCGGCGGGATCGACCAGTTCCTGCTCGGCCGTGGCGTGCAGAATGCCGGCCTGAACCCGCTGACCGACGTCAACTGGGTCACCGGCCTCGCCTATCCCGACCTCGTGCGGGCGCTGGGTGCCGGCCAGGTCGACGCCGCCAACATCCCGGTGCCGCTGGCCTTCCTTGCCGAAAAGAACAACACCGGGAAGATCGCCTTCCCCGGCTCCGACATCCAGCCCGGCACGCAACTCGCGTGCTTCGCTGCGCCGGCGAAGCTGCTCGGCAAGGACCGCTCGCTGGCCGTGCGCTTCTCGATGGTCCACCTTCATGCGGCGCGCATCTTTAACGAGGCTGCGGCCGCGAAGGATCCTTCGGTGATCAAGATCATCTCGGACGCGACGAAGGTGCCCGAGGGACTGGTGTCGGCCGCCGCCCCGCGCTGGACCTGGTTCACCGAGAACGGCATGCCGAACGTCGACTCCGCAATGTTCCAGGCCGAATTCTGGCGCGACACGATGAAGCTGTTCAGCGGCAAGGTCACGCGCGAACAGGTTTTCGAACTGGGCGCGGCGCAGGAAGCATTCAACCGGCTGAAGGAAAAGAACCCGCTGACGGCCTGATCCGTGAACGCGACACAGGCCGGGAGCCAGGCCACGGACGAGACCACCGGTACCGTGCATCCGGAGATCCGGCTGCAAGGCATCAGCCTGGTCTACGAAGCGGGCGGCTCGACCGTGCTCGCCCTCGACGACCTTCACTGTACGTTCGCCGCCGGCGAGGTCACCGCGATCATCGGGCCGAGCGGCTGTGGCAAGAGCACGATGCTGCAGATCACCCGCGGCTTCATGCAGGCGAGCCGGGGTACGTTGTCGTTCGTCGGTCCGGACGGACAACCGATGACACGCCCGCCGCGGATGGCGACCGTCTGGCAGTCGTTCAACCTGTTTCCCTGGCGCACGGTCGAGGACAACGTGGCGTTCGGGCTCGAGATGGCCGGCATGTCGCCAACCGAACGTCGTGCGCGCGCGAAGGAAGCGCTGCGGCTGGTCGACCTGGCCGGCTTCGAGCGCAAGTATCCAGGCCAGCTCTCAGGCGGGATGCGCCAGCGGGTCGGCATGGCCCGGGCACTGGTGATGGATCCAGACGTCCTTCTCCTCGACGAGCCGTTCGGCGCCCTGGACGCGCAGACGCGGCTGGTACTGCAGGAGCAGCTGGCGGCAATGGTCGAACGAACCGGCAAGACGGTGCTGCTGATCACGCATTCGATCGAGGAAGCCGTTCTGCTGGCCGACACGGTTTACGTTCTGACCGCCCGGCCGGGACGCGTGGCAGCGGAAGTCCGCATCGACCTGCCAAAGCCCCGATCGGTCGCGAGCACCCATGACCCCCGTTACGCCGGCTACTTCGAGCGCATCTACGGCCTTCTCAAGTCAGAGGTGCTGCGCTCGATGCATGGCGAGACGGAGGTCGGCTGATGCAGCGCCGTCCCTCGGAGGAGGATCTCACCGCCCTGCGCCCTGTACGTACCGGGGCCGCGCCCGCCGACCGGCTGACCGGCTGGATCGCGGTGGCCGTCGTGCTGCTGGCCTGGGAAGCCCTGTGCCGGGTGTTCGAGGTCTCGTCGCTGTACCTCCCGCGACCGAGCCAGATTGCCGTCGCGCTGGTCGACCTCTTCCTGCACAAGCAGGCGTTCACCGATCTCGCGGTCACGCTCTACCGCATCTTCGGCGGCTTCGCGATCGGGCTGGTGTTCGGCGTAGCGCTGGGGCTGGCGATGTCGGTGTCGCGCAGGCTGCAGTCGATCGCCGACGTGTTCATCGCCGCCCTCTACCCACTGCCCAAGATCACGCTGATCCCTCTGCTGATCATCTGGCTCGGCACTGGCGGCCCGTTCATGCTGACCATCAGCGCGCTGGGCGCCCTCTTTCCGGTAATCATCAACACGCTGCTCGGGGTGCGCCAGTGCGACCAGGGACTGGTAGTCACCGCACGCGACCTCGGCGCATCGGAACGGCAGATCGTGCGCCACGTGCTGCTGCCGGCAGCCATCCCGTCGGTGTTCGCCGGTGCACGCCTCGGCCTGGGCGTGTCGATCATCCTCGTGGTGGCCGCGGAGATGGTGGTCGGCAAGCTGGGCCTCGGCGCCCGCCTCTACCTGGCCGGACAGGTCCTCGAGACCGAGACCGTATTTGCCGTGCTGGTGGTGCTGGCCGCGCTGGGGATCGTGGTCACCAAGGGACTGGACGCAATCGACGGGCTGACCGGCAAATGGCGCTCATGACGCGACAGGCGCCCGGGCGGGCCTGACCCCGCCGCAATCAGGGCTTCGCGGCCCTGGTTGCCTCCTGCGCCAGATACAGCCAGGTATCCACCACCGTATCCGGATTCAGCGACAGGCTGCCGATTCCCTCTTCCATCAGCCAGCGCGCGAGGTCGGGATGGTCGGACGGACCCTGCCCGCAGATGCCGACGTACTTGTCCTGCCTGCGGCACGCCTTGATCGCCATCGACAGCATCTTCTTCACCGCCGGGTCGCGCTCGTCGAACGATTCAGAGATGGCGCCCCCGGAATCGCGGTCGATCGCCAACGTCAGTTGCGTCATGTCATTCGAACCGATCGAGAAGCCGTCGAAGTACTCCAGGAACTCGTCGGCGAGCAGCGCGTTGGACGGTATCTCGCACATCATGATCAGCCGCAGGCCATCTTTGCCCCGCTCGAGGCCGTTCTCGGCAAGCAGTGCAATGACCTTCCGGCACTCATCGAGCGTGCGGATGAACGGGATCATGATCTCGACGTTGGTCAGGCCCATCTCGTTGCGCACCTTGCGCATCGCACGGCATTCGAGTTCGAAGCAGTCGCGGAAGCCGGGTGCGACATAGCGCGAGGCGCCGCGGAAGCCGAGCATCGGGTTTTCTTCATGCGGCTCGTAGTTCGGCCCGCCGATCAGCCCGGAGTATTCGTTGGACTTGAAATCGGACAGGCGGACGATGACCGGCTTCGGGAAGAACGCGGCGCCGAGCGTGCCGACGCCTTCGGCCATCTTCTCGACATAGAACTCGCGCGGGCTGGCATAGCCGGCGGAGCGCTCTTCGACCGCGCGCTTGAGGTCGGCCGGCAGGTTCGGGTAGTCGAGGCAGGCCTTCGGATGGATGCCGATCATGCGCGCGACGATGAACTCGAGGCGTGCGAGGCCGACGCCGGCGTTCGGCAGCCGCTGGAACTCGAAGGCAAGCTCCGGGTTGCCGACGTTCATGCTGATCTTGACCGGCGGCTCCGGCATGCGGTCGAGCGGTACGTCGCTGATCGCGGTCTCGAGGATGCCCCGGTAAACATTGCCGGTATCACCCTCGGTGCACGAGACGGTCACCAGCTCGCCGTTGTGAAGCACCGTGGTCGCATCGCCGCAGCCCACCACCGCCGGGATGCCCAGTTCGCGCGCGATGATCGCGGCGTGGCAGGTACGCCCGCCGCGGTTGGTGACGATCGCCGACGCGCGCTTCATCACCGGCTCCCAGTCGGGATCGGTCATGTCGGTCACCAGCACGTCGCCCGGCTGGACCTTGTCCATCTCCTTCGCCGAGGCGATCAGGCGCACCGGGCCGCTACCGACCTTCTGGCCGATCGCACGGCCCGAGGTGAGCAGCTCGGACTTCTGTTTCAGGCGGTAGCGGCGCAGCGTATCAACCTCGGCGTTGGCCTTCACCGTCTCCGGGCGGGCCTGCAGGATGTACAGCTTGCCGTCCTCGCCGTCGCGCGCCCACTCGATATCCATCGGACGGCCATAGTGCGCCTCGATCTTCATCGCGTCGCGCGCCAGTTGTTCGACTTCCGCGTCGGTGATCGAGAAGCGCCGGCGTTCGCCCTCGCGCACGTCGACGGTCTTCACGGACTTGCCGGCTTCGCGCGAATCGGTGAACACCATCTTGATCGCCTTGCCGCCCAGCGACCGCCGGATGATCGACACCTTCCCCGCCGCAAGCGACGGCTTGTAGACATAGAACTCGTCCGGGTTCACCGCGCCCTGCACCACGGCCTCGCCCAGCCCGTACGACGAGGTGATGAACACGACCTTGTCGAAACCGGACTCGGTGTCGAGCGTGAACATCACGCCCGCCGCGCCGGTGTCGGAGCGCACCATGCGCTGGATGCCCGCCGACAGCGCGACCTCGGCATGCTCGAACCCCTTGTGAACCCGGTAGGCAATCGCCCGATCGTTGTAGAGCGAAGCGAAAACGTGGCGCATCGCATCGATCACGCTGTCGGCGCCGTGGATGTTCAGGAACGTCTCCTGCTGGCCGGCGAACGACGCGTCCGGCAGATCCTCGGCGGTTGCGGACGAGCGCACCGCGACCGACGCATTCGGCCCTGCTGCCGCGATCATCTTCTCGTACGACTCGACGACCGCGGCACGCAGGGCCGGCGGCAGGGGTGCCGCGGTGATCCAGCCGCGGATGTCGGCACCCGCCGCGGCGAGCGCGTTGGTGTCGTCTACGTCGAGGCCCTTCATCCGTTCGACGATGCGGGCGGCCAGCCCCCCGTGAGCGAGAAATTCGCGATACGCGTCTGCGGTCGTGGCAAACCCCTCGGGCACGCGCACACCGAGGTGGGAGAGGCCGCTGATCATCTCGCCGAGCGACGCGTTCTTGCCCCCGACCTGCCCCACGTCGGACATGCGCAGATGCGCAAAGTCGACAACGTACTTGTC
The DNA here is from genome assembly GCA_020248265.1 of Rhodocyclaceae bacterium. Classification (NCBI taxonomy): domain Bacteria; kingdom Pseudomonadati; phylum Pseudomonadota; class Betaproteobacteria; order Rhodocyclales; family Rhodocyclaceae; species Rhodocyclaceae bacterium. The sequence continues at coordinate 88,754 of JADCHX010000015.1, read as the reverse complement.
CATGGCCACTCCCTGTTACCGGATGAACTGCCGCCCGGCGACGATTGTGCCGGGAGCACCGAAGTCGTATGGTAGCCGATCACTTACGGACGCCACATCGATGATCTCACGCCGAACCGCGTTTTTCGTGTCCGACCGCACCGGCATCACGGTCGAGGCCCTGGGCCACAGCCTGCTCACCCAGTTCGACAAGGTCGCCTTCTCCGAAGTGACGGTACCGTTCATCGACAGCATCGAGAAGACGCGTCACCTCGCCCGGCAGATCAACGAGGCCGGCGAGCGTGACGGCGCGCGGCCGATCGTGTTCAGCACGCTCGTGCGCGACGAACTGGCAGGCGCCCTGCGTGCGTCCACCGACGCGATGGTGATCAACTGTTTCGAGACATTCATCGCGCCGCTCGAAGCTGAACTGGGCACCAAGTCGAGCCACCGCGTCGGCGGCACGCACAGCGTCGAGGACGTGGTCAGCTATACCCGTCGGATCGAGGCGGTGAACTATTCCCTGATGCACGACGACGGCAGTTCGACGCGCGACTTCAAGGATGCGGACATCATCCTTGTCGGCGTGTCGCGCTCCGGGAAAACGCCGACCTGCCTCTACCTTGCGCTCCAGTACGGTGTGCGCGCCGCGAACTATCCGTTGATCCCCGAGGATTTCGCCCGTGGAGGCGGCCTGCCGGAGAGCCTGCACGGCTTCCGCAATCGCCTGTACGGCCTGACGATAACGCCCCAGCGCCTGCACCGCATCCGCACCGAGCGCAAGCCGGACAGCCATTACGCGTCGCTCGACAACTGCGCCTACGAGATCCGCGAAGCGGAGATCCTGATGCGCCAGGCCGGCATCCGGTTCCTCGATGCGACGACCAAGTCGATCGAGGAACTCGCCTCCACCATCCTGCATGATGCTAACCTGAGCAGGCATGTGTTCTGACCGGTGTCCTCCATGGTATCTCCCGAGTTGATCGAAACCCTCGCACTTGCCTCGGGTCTCGCCTGGGCAAGCGGAATCCGCCTGTACGCGGTGCTGTTCTTCGCGGGCGCACTCGGCCGCTTCGGATACGTCGACCTGCCTGGCGGCCTGCAGTGGCTGGGCCATCCGCTGATGATCGCGGTGAGCGGGCTGCTGTGCATGCTCGAGTTCGCCGCGGACAAGGTACCCGGCCTCGATTCGCTGTGGGACGCGGTTCATACCTTCATCCGTATTCCGGCCGGGGCCCTGCTGGCGGCGGCCAGCCTCGGCCAGCCGGATTCCGCGGTCACGCTGGCAGCGATGTTGTCCGGAGGCGCGCTCGCGTCAGGGGCTCACTTCACGAAGGCCGCGAGCCGTGCCCTGATCAATACCTCGCCCGAACCGTTCAGCAACGTTGCGGCCTCGACCATCGAGGACGCGCTGGTGATCGGCGGGCTGTGGGCGGCCCTGTTCCACCCGGCCGCGTTCCTGGCACTGCTCCTCGTTTTCGTTGGGATCATGCTGTGGCTGTTGCCGCGGTTGTGGCGCGGCTTGCGGAAGGTGTGCCTTCGCGTCTCGGCGCTGCTCGACACCGGAAGTTCGGCGCCACGCCCGCAATAGGCAACCCACGGGGTCGGTCCAACGCCAGGGTCGAACCGTGAACGTCAGTCGCAGCGACCCACCGAAGCCGGCGCACAACGGCGGCCGTCGATCCAGATCGCATTGCCGAGCTGTGCCTCGTCGAAACGCGTACCGTCTATCCGGGCATTGCGCAGGTCGGCGAAGCCAAGATCCGATCCGTCGAGAGAGGCCGCCCCCAGGTCGGCCCCCGAGAGGTTGGCACCGAAAAGGCGGGCCTGGCGCAGCCGCGCGCCAGACAACTGTGCGCCCGACAGGTCGGCATAGGCGAGGTCGGCGCGCCGCAGGTCGGCCCCAGGAAAGTGCGACCCGGACAGCCTTGCGGATTGCAGTTTTGCGCCGGCGAGCGAGGCAGCACCGCGTTCGCACCCGGCCCAGTTGACGCCCGGTGCCGCAGGCGAACTGCAGTTCGCAGCTCGCGCGGCCACCGACACCTCGATGGCACCCGGCGCGCGCTGCAGCAACGCGGCACCCACGAAAGCCAGCACCAGGACGACGCCAAGGATCGCCCACGGCAGCGGCGTGGCGGACCGCTCGTAGGCCTGCGCGAGATTCCACCGCAGCCGGCGCCAGAGCACCACCTGGAGCAGCTCGCGCTGCCGCCGCCGCTCGTCGGACGACCGACGCTCGCCGCCCGCCTCCAGCTCGACGGCAGTCCTGGCTTCCTCTCCGGTACGACGATCGATGCCAGTGCGGTCGTCAGCCCAGCGCCGCGCCGCCGCAAGACGTTCGCTGTGCCAGCTGACCGGAAGGGCTTCGCCCGGCGCCGGCGCCGGAGCACGGGTGCGCGACAGCGGCTCGATCGCGGACAGGATCTCCGAGTGCATCTTGAGTGGCTGCCAGACGCGGCCATCCTGACTGGCCGGATCGTCCCACGAGAATCGTCCCAGCAGAAGACAGTCGACCACCACCTGCCGCGGGTGGGGACCAAGCAGCTTGCCATCGCGGCGCACGTACCAGAGCGTCTGGTGCTTCATTTCGTCGTATCCAGGGCGCAGGTGCGGAAACCGGCGTACACATCTTGCCGTTCCGGGGTGTAGAAGTTCCGCCAGGTATTGCGGATCAGCGAGGCTGCCGTCGCAAAGCTGCCGCCGCGCAGCGCCCGGTGGCTGCCGAACCACGGCTGGGAGTACTCACGGTACGGGTCAGGCGTGAAGCCGGGATACGCGTCGAAGGCACTCGCCGTCCATTCCCAGACATTACCGGTCAACTGGCGACAGCCATCCGGACTGTCGCCGGCCGGGAATGCGTCGACTGCCACCGGTCTGGGATCGATATCGGGGAACCAGAGATTGGCCCTGCCCGGTTCGGGCACCGCCGAACCCCACGGATGCCGCCGCCGCGTCCCGCCCCCTGCGCCGGCCACCGAGGCCGCATACTCCCATTCGGCTTCGGTCGGCAGGCGGCGGCCGGCCCACCGGCACCAGGCCTCGGCTTCATGCGCATTGACATGCAGCATCGGCTCTCCGGATTCGAGCGGCCGCCAGGCGTCGTGGCACCGGATCTCCCACCCCTGCCGTTCCTGCATCGGGCGCCAGTACACGGGTGCCTGCGCAGCGGCAGCCGTGCGCCAGGCCCAGCCCGCATCGCTCCACCAGTGCCGGTGCCGGTAGCCCCCGTCGTCGACGAAGGCAGCGAACTCGGTGGCGGAAGTCGCGCACCGCGCCATCGCGAACGGCGCCACCGCGACCCGATGCGCCCACTTTTCGTTGTCATACACGAAGCTGGCGCCCGGTTCTGCGCCGAGCCGGGAAGGGCCACCGGCGAAGAATGCGTCTTCGGCACCACGGCTGCGGCCGCCCGAGCGCGTGCCTGGCGGATGCGCCGCCTCCGACGCCCCGCCGACCAGACCTCGGCCAGCCGCCGGAAGCGCCGGATACCCGAGCGTCTGCCGGCTGTAGCCGAAGGCCTCAGCATGCATCTGCTCGTGCTGCGCACACACGGTGGCATGGAACGCAAGACCGCGGTCACCCGGATCGCCGATGCCGGAAGCAGACACCGGGCCACCGGTGCCTTCGAGCCTCTCCATCACACGCTCGAACACCTGCGACAGGTAGCGGCGCGTTGCCTCGGGTCCGGGTAGCGGCAGTTCCCAGCGACGGCCGTGCGCTACGGCAGCGGAGTCGTACAGCGCGTCTGCATCCTTCAGAAGCGACGGCGCGAGCGTGCCGTCCGACCGGGGCCGCAGCAGCCAGCGCTCCTGAAACCAGCCGAGATGCCCGAGTTCCCACAGCGGCGGGTTGACGATCGAGAGCTTTGGTCCGAGCAGCCCGTCGGCCGGCAACGCGTCGAACAAGGCCAGCATGCGTGCGCGGGCAATCTGCAGTTCGTGCCGGCAGCCGGCGATATCCGTCGTCGCGCCCGACATCGCCGGCGTCGATGCAGCCGGAACCGCAGCCCCTCCTGCGGCTCGAGATGCCTGCGCGCCCTGCTGGCTGTGCATCTGCTGCGCCCCCCCTGCGTCCGTAGGTACCCGGGCGGCCCAAAGCCCGTAGACTCGCGAGTTTACGCGCTTGGCTGAAGAGTCCGTCCATGCAGGTCGTTCTGGTCACCCCCGCCCCGCCGGCCTCGCGCGCCGGCAACCGAAATACCGCCGTGCGCTGGGCACGCCTGCTGCGCCGGCTCGGCCACCGGGTGCGCGTCTGCACCGAGTGGCATCCGGCGACCGACGACCCGGTGGAGGCAGGCGCCCCTGCCGACCTGATGCTGGCGCTGCATGCACGGCGCAGCCATCCGTCGATCATGCGCTTCCGCGAGGCTTATCCAGGCCGCCCGCTGGTGCTGGCCCTGACCGGGACCGACCTCTACCGGGACATCATCGACGACCCAGACGCACAGCAGTCGCTGCGCGTCGCCGACAGCCTGGTAGTCCTGCAGCCCTGCGCGATCGACGAACTGCCGCCGGCACTGCATGCGCGTACGTTCGTCGTACATCAGTCCGCCCCCGCCGGGCGCCGGGCGCCGCCACTGCAGCGCAGTTTCGAGGTGTGCGTCGTCGGCCACCTGCGCGACGAGAAAGACCCGCTGCTCGCCGCGCGCGCGCTGTCACTGCTGCCGGCGATCCCGGGCCGCGGCCTCCCGTTGCGCGTCACCCAGGTCGGCCGCGCGCTCGACCCTTCGCTGGAACGCGAGGCGCGCCTGGCGATGGCAGCCGACAGGCGCTACCGCTGGCTCGGAGAGGTCACGCCAGGACGCGCGCGCGCGCTGATTGCGCGCGCCGGAGCAATGGTCATCAGTTCGCGGATGGAGGGTGGGGCCAATGTCGTGTCCGAAGCCATCGCCGCCGGCACACCGGTGATTGCCTCGCACATTCCCGGCAACCTCGGCCTGCTGGGCAGCGACTGGCCGGCGACCTTCCCCGTCGGAGACGCCCCGGCGCTCGCCGCGCTGCTCGCGCGCGTCGCGGCTGAACCGGCGTTCGTCGAACGGCTGCGTGCGGCGATCCGGGCACGGGCCTGGATCGCGGACCCGGCTCAGGAGCAGGCGGCACTCGCCACGGCGATCGGCGCTGCGGTCGCCTCGTCCGCGGCGGGCAGGCCGCCCGCACCGGCCAACCGGTAGACATGCAGGACGGAGCGGGTAGCATCCTCCACGCCATGACTGACGAGCGGTTCAACACCCGGCACTGCGAAGCTGTTGCTGATGAACAGGGTACCTGGGCGCATCTCCGCGAGTACCTTGCGCCAAAGCCGCTCCATCGGCACCGGTGACAGGTAAGCGTATACGACATCGGCACCGGACAGGTCGTGGGTCCAGAGATCGCGCCGCGCCACGGCCGCCTGGTTGGGAGACAGCCCGCACCGGAGCCGACTGACCAGGTAAGGCAGCCAGGCGGTCTCCAGCCCGAGGCATTCCAGCGTCGGGCGCTCCCGGCCGACGCTGGAGACCACGCCGCCGAACCCGCAGCCGACGTCGATGAAGCGGATCGGACGATCCTCGGGCAGCAGTGCGAGCAGCTGTTCACGCGCAGCCCTGCTGGTCAGGAACAACGGCACCCGTTCCCGTATCGCGTTGCCGTTGGTCAGCGCAAGAAGCGCGGCACCCGCCAGGTACAGCCAGGACGGTGGTGAGAAGCGGTCGAGCAGCAGAGCCGCCGGCACGAAAAGGCCGTGTATCGCGATCCACCAGGGCGCCTGCCCGGCCGCCGTCGCGAGCAGAACGGCGAGTGCAGCCTGCACGAAGGCCCAGCAGATCCAGGGCGCTTCCAGCGCGGCGACTCCGGCAAGCCCGTACAGCGCCACGGTGCCAACCGTGGCGACGGCCTGCACCAGCAACCCGGCAAGTGCGGGGGGCAGCTTCATCGTCCCGGTGAAACGGCCGGCGCCGCGCCGCTGCTGGCGGGAGGCGGTGCCGCGGGCGATGCGGCCGACTCGGCCGTGATGGCCTTCTCCGTCTTGCGGTTGAGGACGATGATGCTGATCCTGCGATTCACCGCATCGAGCGGAGCCGCGCCGGGAAAACCGACCGCCGAGGCCAGTCCGACCACGCGCAGCACCTTGGCATCCGCCATGCCGCCGGCGATCATCTCGCGGCGCGCCGAGTTTGCCCGCTCGGCCGACAGTTCCCAATTGCTGAATCCGCGGTCGCCGCTGCCGAAGCTCGCTGCATCGGTATGGCCCGAAAGACTGACCCTGTTCGGTACGTCATTCAGGATGATGCCGATCTCGCGCAGCAGATCACGGGTGTAGCTGGCGAGGTTGCTGCTGCCGGTCGGGAACATCGGCCGGTTCTGTTCGTCCACGATCTGGATGCGCAGGCCCTCAGGAGTCAGGTCGACCAGGAGCTGCTTCCGAAACGGGGCGAGGAGCGGATTGGCTTCGATCGCCTTCTCGATCTTTTCCTTCAGTTCGGCCAGGCGGGCAGCCTCACGGGCCTCCAGCTCGGCCTCGAGCTCACGCTCGTCGCGCGGGCGCGGCTCACTCTCGCCCTTGTGCACCTGGCCAGCGCTGGCGGTAAGGTCGGTGCCACCGCCCGGGATCACACTCTGTGCTTCACCGGTCGACGAACCGCCCATCAGCGCGGTCTTCAGCGGCGTATTGAAGTAGTCGGAGATGCCCTTTAGGTCCCCCTTGCTGACCGAACCTAGCAGCCACATCAGGAGGAAGAAAGCCATCATCGCGGTCACGAAGTCGGCGTATGCGATCTTCCAGGCGCCACCATGCTTGCCGTGGCCACCCTTCTTGATGCGCTTGACGACGATCGGGCGCTGCGATTCTTCAGCCATGGTGTCCCCGGGGTCCGGTCGTTCGGCGGCGGTCGGGCGTCATTTGCCTTTGCGCTGCTTCACTTCTTCCTCGAGTTCGCTGAAGCTCGGCCGCTCGGTCGAGTACAGCACCTTGCGCCCGAACTCCACCGCCACCTGCGGCGGATAGCCATTCAGGCTGGCGAGCAGCGTCACCTTGATGCACTGGAGCATCTTGGTCTGTTCCGAGAGCTTCTGTTCGAGCAGGCTGGAGAGCGGGCCGACGAATCCGTATGCCAGCAGGATGCCGAGGAAGGTGCCGACCAGGGCTGCCCCGATCTTCGCGCCGAGCACTGCAGGCGGCGCACCGACCGAGCCCATGGTCTTCACCACGCCCATCACCGCGGCGACGATGCCGAACGCAGGCAGGCCATCGCCGACCCGCGAGATGGCACCGATCGGGGCTTCCCCTTCGTGGTGGTGCGTCTCGATCTCGTTGTCCATCAGGTTCTCGATCTCGAACGCATTCAGGTTGCCGCCGACCATCAACCGCAGGTAATCGACCAGGAAGTCCATTGCGTGATGGTCTTCAAGGATCATCGGATACTTGGTGAAGATCGGCGACTGGTCGGGCGACTCGACGTCCGATTCGATCGACATCAGGCCTTCCTTGCGTACCTTGGCAAGCAGGTCGTAGAGCAGCGACAGCAGCTCCAGGTACATGCCTTTGGTGTACTTCGAGCCCTTGAAACAGGAAGGCAGGGTGGCGAAAGTGGCCTTGATCACCTTCGACGAGTTGGCCACCAGGAACGCGAAGAACGCGGCTCCGCCGATGATCACCAGCTCGGCTGGCTGCCAGAGCGGGCCGAGCTTGCCTCCGGCCAGCATGTAGCCGCCCAGCACCATCACCGTAACCCCGATCCAGCCGACTATGACAAGCATGCGCGCTCCGCCTCGTCCGTTTGCCGCGTCCGCTCACCCAGCCGATGGGTGTACGCAGCCCTCCGTTAACGGACGCTTTCCGGGCGACTTGAGCAGTCCGGGCGCTCCCTGCCTCGGGCGGCCGGGCAGCGGTCAGGCTCGGCGGAACAGGTCGCAGGCGCGGGCCACCGGCGCGAACGAGTACCGGTGCATCGCACAGGGACCCAGTCGGGCCAGCGCTTCGAGATGCTCGCGCGTCGGGTAGCCCATGTGACGCTCGAACCCATAGCCGGGATGCTCCAGCGCCAGCTCCCGCATCCGGGCGTCGCGCGCAGTCTTGGCCAGGATCGACGCCGCCGAGATGGCAGCCACCCGCGCATCGCCGCCGACCACGGCACGCAGCGCAAAACCGTGGCCGGCCTCGAAATCCGGCAGCTGGTTGCCGTCCACCCAGACCGCCTGCGGCGGGGGCTGCAAGGCCAACACGGCCCTGCGCATCGCCTGCAGGCTGGCGCGCAGGATGTTCAGGGCGTCGATCTCGGCAGGCTCCACCACCGCGATCGACCAGCAGAGCGCACGTTCACGGATCTGCAGCGACAGCGCCTCGCGCCGCGCCGGCGTCAGGACCTTGGAATCGGCCAGCCCGGCGATCGGCCGGCGCGGGTCGAGCACGACCGCGGCAGCATGGACCGGACCGGCGAGCGGCCCTCGTCCCGCCTCGTCCACCCCGCACAGGCCTGGAGGGAGCTGCCCGAGTGCCGCCGTCCGCTCGACCGCGCCGCCCCTGCCGCCAGCGCTGGCAGCCCGGATCGTGCGAGCCACCCTACCCCTCCAGGACTTCCAGCACGGCCATCGAAGTACGCTCGGCGCTGCCCTGGCGCAACTCATCGTGCATCCGCGCGAACAGCTCGCCCAGCTCGCGTCGTACCGGTGCATCGCCGATCAGGTTGGCCACCGCCTGGGACAGGTTCTCGGCCGTCGCATGCTCCTGGATAAGCTCCGGAACCACGAAGCGCCCGGCCAGGATGTTCGGCAGGCCACCGTAGGCAAGGTAGCCCTTGCCGCGCATCAACCGCCAGGACCAGTCTGCCATCCGGTAGGTGATCACCATCGGACAGCGCAGCAGGGCCGCCTCGAGCGTCGCAGTCCCGGATGCGACCAGAGCCGCATCCGCCGCGGTCAGGGCAGCATGGGCATGGCCGAACAGGATGTGCAGCGGCAGGTGCTGGGCATCCCGGTCGTAGAGCGCACGCTCGAAGCGGTTGCGTGTTTCGCGACTCACCAGCGGCACCAGAAACTGCGCGTCGGGCAGGCGCGCATGCAGCCGACGCGCGGTCTCGACGAACAGGTCGGCCATGTACTCCAGTTCGCCATCGCGGCTGCCGGGCAGCAGCGCAATGACTGGCGCAGAGGCCGGCAGGCGCAGGCGTTCGCGGGTGCCGGTGCGGTCGGGGAACTCCGGCAGCAGGTCGGCCAGCGGATGCCCTACGTAGGTCACCGGGACACCCTGTCGCTCGAGCAGCGGCTTCTCGAACGGGAACAGCGCAAGCACCTGGTCGGCAGCCTCCTTCAACAGACGCACTCGCTCGCCGCGCCAAGCCCAGATCGACGGACAGACATAGTGGATCGTACGCACCCCTTTCGACCGCAGCCGGCGCTCGACCTCGAGATTGAAGTCGGGCGCATCGATACCGACGAAAAGGTCGGGCTTGTCGCGCGACAGGCGGGACACCAGCCTGCGCCGCACGGCCAGGATCTCGCGGTAGCGACGCAGCACCTCGACATAGCCGCGCACCGCCAGCGTCTCCATCGGATGCCAGCAGTCGAGGCCGGCAGCACGCATCTTCGGGCCACCGATGCCGCAGAACACGATGTCCGGACGGCGTACCTTCAGCGCCACCATGAGTTCCGCCCCCAGCAGGTCGCCGGACGGCTCCCCCGCTACCAGCGCGACTGTCGTCAACGCGCAAGCCCGCGACGCTGCGCGGCGATGAAGGCAGTCAGCAGGCCGATCAGCGGAACCTCGGCGGCCTGGCGCTCGAGTTCGACGCGAGCTTCCTCCAGCGGCAGGCCGGACCGGTAGAGGGTGCGGTAGGCACGCTTCACCGCCTGCACGGTCGCCGCATCATGGCCGCGACGGCGCAGCCCCTCGCCGTTGATGCCCTTCGGCCCGGCCGGATTGCCGGCCGCCATCACGAACGGTGCGATGTCCTGCAGCACCACGCTGCCGACAGAGGTGATGCAGTGTGCGCCGATGCTGCAGAACTGGTGCACCCCGGTGAAGCCACCGAGGATCGCATGGTCTCCGATCGAGACGTGGCCGGCGAGCTGCGTGCTGTTTGCGATGATCACCTGGTCGCCGACAAGGCAGTCGTGCGCCACGTGCACATAGGCCATGATCCAGTTGTCGCTGCCGATCCGGGTGACACCACCGTCCTGCACGGTGCCGCAGTTGAAGGTGCAGAACTCCCGGATCGTGTTGCGGTCGCCGATCACCAGGCGCGTCGGTTCACCGGCGTACTTCTTGTCCTGCGGGACCTCGCCGATCGAACAGAACTGGAAGATGCGGTTGCCGGCGCCGATCTCGGTCAGCCCGCGGATCACGCAGTGCGGGCCGATCGAGGATCCGGCCCCGATCTTCACGCCCGGGCCGATCAGGGTATAGGCGCCGACTTCGACGTCACCGGACAGCTCCGCACCGGGCTCGACGATCGCCGTCGGATGAATACGTGTGCTCATGTCCCGCTCCCGGCCCCGATCAGGCGATCGCCCGCCGCACGCAGGTGATTTCGCACTCGGCGGCAAGCTTGCCGTCCACCTTCGCCATACCCTTGAACTTGTAGACGTCCCGCATGTGCCTGGAAAGCTCGACTTCCAGGTGCAACTGGTCGCCCGCGTGCACCGGCCGCTTGAAGCGTGCACCGTCCACGCCGGCCAGGTAGTACACCGACCCGTCGTCCGGACGCGCCTTGACGGTCTTGAAGGAAAGGATTGCCGCAGCCTGGGCGAGGCTCTCGACGATCAGTACGCCCGGCATCACCGGATGGTGCGGAAAATGCCCGGGAAAGAACGGCTCGTTGATCGACACGTTCTTGAGGGCGCGAATGCGTACGCCCGGTTCGCATTCGAGCACCCGGTCGACCAGAAGGAACGGAAAGCGGTGCGGCAGGTACTGCAGTATCTCGTGTATGTCCATCGATTCGCTCACGTCATTCCCCCTCCGAAGCCTTCCGGCGAGCCGGTCGGCCGTCCGCCATGTTCGATTCGAGGGCGGCCAGCCGCCCTTCGAGTTCCCTGATCCGGTCGGCCATACGCGCCAGGTGCCGTACCTGGGCGGCGTTCTGCAGCCAGCGGTCATGCGCCTGCACTGGCATGTACCCGGTCACCTTCCCCGGCTCGTGGATCGAGCGGGTAACCAGCGTGAACGGAGACACCTCGACGCCATCGGCAATCTCCAGGTGGCCGAGTATGCCTGCGGCCCCGCCAATGCGGCACCCGCTGCCGATGCGCGCGCTGCCCGCGATACCGACGCAGCCGGCAATAACGCTGAAAGGCCCGATGCGCACGTTGTGCCCGACCTGCACCAGGTTGTCGATCTTGCAGCCCTCGCCGATCACGGTGTCGTCGAGCGCACCGCGGTCGATGGTCGTGTTGGCGCCGATCTCGACATCGTCGCCGACCACGACCGTACCCACCTGCGGGATCTTCACCCAGCGGCCCCGATCAGGCGCGAACCCGAACCCGTCCGCACCGATCACCGCCCCAGGATGCACCACGCAGCGCGCACCGAGCCGGCAGCCTTCGCAGAGGGTGACGTTCGCAGCGAGCCAGGTATCGCTGCCGATGACGGCCTTCGCCATCACTCGGCAGCCCGGTCCTATCGAAACGCCGGCCTCGACCACGGCGCCCGGACCGATCGAGGCGCCGGCACCGATGGACGCGGACGGGTCCACCCGCGCAGATCGATCGACCGACGCCGACGGATCGACGCCAGGATGAACCGGCGCGGGCGGATTCAGCCGCTGCGCAACCCTGGCGTAATATGCGTAAGGATTCGACGCTACGATCCGTGGCAGGCTGGTCGCCTCGCGTTCGGACTCCGCGACGATCACCGCGCTTGCACGCGTAGATGCGAGCTGGCCGCGATAGCGCGGATTGGCGAGAAAACCGATCGCGCCCGGGCCCGCCTCTGCCAGCGACCCCACGGATCTGATCAGCGGGTCGCCACCGAGCCGTTCACCACCGAGCACGGCAACGATTTCCGACAGTTTCAACGCCATCGGGCGGGGGACGAAGCGGATGCCGTCGGCCAACCGGCGCTATCTGTCCGACGCGGCCAAGGCCTTCAGGACCTTTTCCGTGATGTCGATCCTGGGGCTACGGTACACGGCTTCCTGGAAAACGAGGTCGAGCTTGTCGCTCTCGGCGATGCGCTTGATCACGGCGTTCACGCGCTCGAGGACGGTGGCCATCTCCTCGTTGCGACGGATGTTCAGATCTTCACGGAACTCGCGCTGCAGGCGCTGGAACTGCTGGGTCAGGCGCGCCAGTTCCTGTTCGCGCTTGTTGCGCTCCGTATCGGACAGCGTCACCGCTTCTTTCTCGAGCGACACCTGGAGATCCTTGGCACGGCTGGCGAGGCGCTGAAGCTCCTGGTCACGCGGCGCGAAATCCTTCTCGAGGCGCTTCTGCGCACGCACGGCCGGGGCCGCCTCACGCAGGATGCGTTCGGTATCCACGAACCCGATACGGAGATCGGAAACCTGCGCCCAGACACCCTGACTTGCGGCCAGCGTCATCACCAGCCCGATCGCCAACCAGAACCTTCGAACCATCCCTGCCCCCGAGTGAACGGCCGGTGCATGATGCACCCCACGCTGGATCATACCACCGGTCAGAACACGCTCCCGAAGGTGAACTGGAAACGCTGCAGGCGATCGGTACTCTCGTTGTTGAGCGGCTTTGCGATGCTCAGCTTGAGAGGACCGAAGGGCGATATCCAGGTTACCGCAAGCCCGGTCGAATACCGGATGTTGCGCGTCGTGAACGAATCATCGGCATATCCAGCATCGAAGAAGGTGCTGAGCCGAACCGACCGGTCGTTGCGCAGCCCGGGGAACGGGAACAACAGTTCGGCGTTGCCGACCATCTTGTGCGAGCCGCCGATGGGGATGTTGTCCGGGTCGCGGGGCCCGACCCAGCCGGTGGCGTAGCCGCGGACGGAGTTGATGCCACCGACGAAGTAGTTGCGGTAGAAGGGCAGCGGCTTTCCGCCCAGACCATTGCCGACACCGATATCGCCGGTGAGTTGCAGTGTGACGTCACGCGTCAACGGGAGGAAATACTGGCCGATGTAGTTCAGGCGGTAGTACTCGAGATCGCTGCCCGGGATGGTCACCTCGGCGAACGCGCGCTGGAACGTGCCACGCGTCGTATAGATACGGCTGTCGCGCCGGTCGATCGCAAAGCCGACGGTGGCAAACACCGCCAGGTTAGACGGACCGAACGTGTTCACGAAGTCGATGTAGCGCTTCGGGCTGTCCGCATACGTAGTGATATCGGTCTGCTCCGTGGTCAGCCCGACGTTCAAGGTGACGTCCTCGGTCACGGGCAGGCCGAGCCGGAAGCCGAGGCCGGCCGTCTTGGTGAGGTAGTTTCCGAGGCCCAGCGACGACGGGTCGTACGTGCGGCGGTAGACGTCGAAGCCGGCGCTCACGCCGTCGGAAGTGAAATACGGGTTGGTGAACGAAATCGACGCAGTACGGTTGACGCGCCCGGTGTTCAGCTGGACCGCCAGCGCGTTGCCACTGCCGAAGATGTTGTTCTGCGACACCGAGCCCTGAAGGATCAGGCCGTCGCCGCTGGCGAAACCGACACCGAACAGCAGGTTTCCGGTGGCGCGTTCGACTACCGACACGTTGACGTCGACCTGGTCGTTCGCGCCAGGTACCGCCGGCGTCTCGATGTTCACCTCGGAAAAATAACCGAGACGGTCGACCCGCCGGCGCGACCGGGTGAGTGCTTCGGCGTTGTACCAGCCGCCTTCGAACTGGCGTATCTCGCGCCGGATCACCTCGTCGCGGGTACGAGTGTTACCCGCAATGTTGACCCGCCGCACATAGACACGACGACCCGGATCGACGAAGAAGGTGAACGACGCCGTCCGATTCTGCTTGTCGATCTCCGGCACCGCATTGACGTTCGCAAACGCGTAACCCTCGTCGCCCAGCCGTTCGGTCATCGCCTTCGTGGATTCGGTCAGCCGCTCCCGCGAGAACGTCTCGCCGGACTTCAGCCGCAGCAGACGCCGCAGGTCGGCCTCGGGCAGCAGCAGGTCACCGGCGAAGCGCACGTCGGAAACCGTGTAACGCTCGCCTTCGATGACGTTGATCGTGATGAAGATATCGCGCCGGTCCGGCGTGATCTGGACCTGCGTCGACTCGATGGTGAACTCCAGGTAGCCGCGGTTCTGGTAGTGCGAGCGGATCGTTTCGAGGTCGGCGGACAGCCGGTCGCGCGAATACTGGTCGAGCTTGCTGTACCAGGTGAGCCAGCCAGGCGTACGCTGCTTCATCAGGCCGAGCAGCGTGCTTTCGGAGAAGACCTTGTTGCCGACGAAATTGATCTGACGGATGCGCGCGACATCGCCTTCGCTGATCTGGAAGGACACGCCGACACGGTTGCGCTCGAGCGGCGTCACCGTTGTCTGCACCTGCGCCGCATAGCGACCGCGGTTGATGTACTGGCGCTTGATCTCCTGTTCGGCACGCTCGAGCTGCGCCTTGTCGAAAATGCGCCCGTCGGAAAGTCCGATACTGCGCAGAGCCGCGCGTAGCTGGTCTGCGCTGAACTCCTTGGAGCCGCTGATCTCGACCGAGGCGATGGCCGGGCGCTCCTGCACCGTCACGATCAGAACGTCCCCGTCGACCTCGAGGCGCACGTCGGTGAAGAAGCCGGTGGCGTACAGCGCACGAATCGCCCGCGCTGCGCCCTCGTCGGTCATACGCTCGCCTACCTTGACCGGCAGGTAGCCGAAGATGGTGCCGGGCTCGGTACGCTGGAGACCCTCGACGCGGATGTCACGTACGGTGAACGGATCGAATGCGGAACTTGCCTGGGCCCAGCACAGCGCGAGGCCAACCACCAGATGTCTTGCGCGCAGCATGTAGTCGTAGGAGTTTGGGCAATCGTCGGCAGCTACGCCGCCAGACGACCCGACCGGAAGGATCGGCCCGGATTAACCGCCGATCAGGCGGTGGATGTCATTGAAGATCGCGAAGGCCATCAGCACGAAGAGCACACCCATGCCGACCTGCTGGCCGATGGCCATTGCCCGTTCGGAAACCGGGCGGCGCCCGACGACTTCCACCGCATAGTACATCAGGTGTCCGCCGTCGAGCATCGGGATCGGCAGCAGGTTCAGCACCCCCAGACTGATGCTGATCAGCGCGATGAAGGTGAGGTAGGCAATCCATCCGACCTGCACGGACTGGCCCGCATAATCGGCGATCGTGATAGGGCCGGACAGGTTCTTGAGCGAAACCTCGCCAATCAGCATCTTGCCCAGCATCTGCAGGCTCAACACCGAGGTGCTCCAGGTCTTGGCGACCGCCTCGCGGAGGCTTTCCAGCGGGCCGTAGCGTACGTCGACCATCATGGCCTCGACCTGGGCCGGATCGACCTTCGGCCCGATGCCCACCTTGCCGATGACCTGGCCGCCTTCCTCGGCGGAGTCGGGAACCAGCCGGACGGTCGGCATCGCACGCCCGGCCCGGTCGATCTCGATGTCGAGCGGCTTTCCCGGGTGCGCACGGATGGTCCTCACCAGCGCGCCCCAGTCATCGACTGGCCGGGCATCGATCGACAGTACCCGGTCACCCGCCAGCACGCCGGCGCGATCGGCGACGCTGCCGGCCACGACACGGCCGATCACCGGGTCGAGCCTCGGCTGCGCCACGGCGAGGCCGATGTGGCCCAGGAAGTTCTCTTCGATCTGCGCTGTGGCCACGCCAGAGAGGTCGAGTTCGCGCACCGCGGGCTGCCCGCGTGCGTCGACCACTTCGATGTTGACCGCAGCGCGATCGACGCCATGGCCCAGGATGCGCCAGCGCACGTCCTGCCACTGGAGCACAGCCGCGCCGTCGACAGCGCGTACCGTGTCGCCGGCCCGTAACCCTGCGGCGGCGGCGATCGACCCTGGCGGTGGTTCTGCAATGACCGGCTTCATGCCCGGGATGCCGTGCATGAACAGCGCCCAGTAGAGGACGATCGCCAGCAGGAAGTTGGCAAGCGGCCCGGCCGCGACGATCGCTATACGCTTCCACACCGACTGCCGGTTGAAGGCCCGCGGCAGGTCGGCCGGGGCGACGTCATCCTCGCGTTCGTCGACCATCTTCACATAGCCGCCCAGCGGTATCGCACCGATCACCCATTCGGTCCGGTCGGCACCGTAGACGCGCCGTACCAGAGGCCGGCCGAAGCCGACCGAGAAGCGCAGCACCTTGACGCCGCACCAGCGCGCGACGCTGTAGTGCCCGAATTCGTGCACGACGATCAGGATGCCGAGTGCAAAGATGAAGGCAACGACCGTAGTCAGCATGGCGACGGATACTTCCGGTGGGTGGCGAGGAGCCCGATAACCATACTAGCAGGCACGGCGGGCGACGGCCGTGCCTGCCGCACGTCGAGCGGCGGCATCCGCCTCCAGCACGCCCGCCACCGAGCCGGCATCGCCCGGCAACGGCTGCGCGAGCACCGTCTCGATCACCGGCGCGATATCCCCGAAGCGCAGCCGGCGGCCGAGGAAGGCCTCGACTGCCACCTCGTTCGCAGCGTTCAGCACCGCGCTGGACGTACCCCCGGCGGCCAGCGCAGCCCACGCGAGCGGCAGGCAGGGAAACCGACGCGGATCCGGCGCCTCGAACTCGAGACGGCCGGTCTTCAGCAGGTCGAGGAACTCGACGCCGGCATCGATACGCGCAGGAAAGCCCAGGCCGTAGGCGATCGGTGTACGCATGTCGGGCTGGCCGAGCTGGGCGAGCACCGAGCCGTCGCGATACTCCACCATCGAGTGCACGACGCTCTGCGGATGCACCAGGACTTCGATCTGCGACGGAGGCGCGCCGAACAGCCAGTGGGCCTCGATCACCTCGAGTGCCTTGTTCATCATGGTCGCGGAATCGACCGATATCTTGCGGCCCATCACCCAGTTCGGGTGACGGCACGCCTCCTCCGGCGTCACGTCGGCCACCGACTCGGGGGAGCGGCTGCGAAAGGGTCCTCCCGACGCCGTGAGCAGGATCCGGCGCACGCCGGCCGCACACAGGTCGCCGGCGAAGTCGCGCGGCAGGCACTGGAAGATAGCGTTGTGCTCGCTGTCGATAGGCACCAGCGACGCGCCATGACGACGCAGTTCCCCGATGAACAGACCGCCGGTCATCACCAGCGCCTCCTTGTTCGCCAGCAGCACCCGCTTGCCATGACGCGCCGCCTCGAGCGTGGGCATCAGGCCGGCTGCACCGACGATCGCTGCCATGACCACGGACGCATCCGGGTGTCCGGCAGCTGCGATGCAGGCATCGGGACCCGATGCAACCTCGGTTGCCACGCCGCGCGCGCGCAGCCGCACGGCCAGGGCCTCCGCCGCGAGCGGATCGGAGAGCACGGCAAGCTTCGGCTGGAACTCCAGGCACTGCACGTAAAGACGCTCGACCTGGGTGGCGGCTGTCAGCGCCACCACCCGGAAGCGCCCGGGATGCCGCCGGACGATGTCGAGGGTATTCACGCCGATCGTGCCGGTCGCGCCGAGCACGGTGAGCCCGGCCGGTTCTGTCTGTGTCTGGACGGTCATTGGGTCATCCGGCGGAAAGGTAGATCGCGAGGGCAGCCACCGGAAGCGTCGACGTCAGCCCGTCGATACGGTCGAGCACACCGCCATGGCCGGGCAGCAGCGTCCCGCTGTCCTTCGCGCCGGCCTGGCGCTTCACCAGCGATTCGAAAAGGTCGCCCAGCACGCTCAGCGCGGTGAGCGTCACGGCGAGTGCCCAGCCCGGGGCGCCGGCCAGCGGCCCCGCGACCGCGTCGCCCCATGACTGCAGCACGAACACGTAGAGCGCCACGCACGCCGCTCCGCCGGCAACCCCTTCCCACGTCTTGCCCGGGCTGATGGACGGAGCCAGCTTGTGGCGGCCGAAAGACCGGCCGGCAAAGTACGCGCCGGTGTCGGCAAACCATACGATGCACAGAAGCGACAGCAGTTGCCAGGGCCACTGGCCGAGCCATGCAAGGGCCGCGCCCGCCGGCGCCAGCACCAGCCAGCCGACCGGGATGGAGGCCTTGCGCACCGCCGCCGCGCGGGCAAGGAAGGCCGGCATCAGCATCGCCCATGCGATGCCCGCCAGCGCCCACCCGGCTGCCACCCATGCCAACGGCATGCCGGCGAGCGGCGCGGCGATCGAGAGCGCCACTGCGGCACAGAAAGCAGCCGTGGCCGTCCTGCCGAGTCCGGTGAGTCTTGCCCACTCGTACGCGCCGACCGTGAAGAATGACGCGACGCCCAGCATCCACGCCCAGTGCGGCACGAACCAGAGCCCCGCCACGCACAAAGCGATGAGAACGACGGCTGTCGCTATCCGCTGACCAAGCATGCTCAGCCGAGCCCCTGCACGAATGCGCGGGCGATCACCGCGCGCCGGCGACCCTGGGCAACCCTGCCCCCTCGTCCGGACCCGGCTGCGCGAGCGCCTCGGCCGCACACGCTTGACCGGCTTCGCGCCGAACCTGGTCGCTGGTACGGCCGAAACGCCGCTCGCGATTGCGAAAGGCCTCGACCGCAGCCTGCATGTCGGTCGAGCCGAAATCGGGCCAGAGCGTCTCGGTAAACCACAACTCGGTATAGGCGAGCTGCCAAAGCAGGAAGTTGCTGATACGGGTCTCGCCGCCGGTACGAATGAACAGGTCGGGTTCGGGCGCATGTGCAAGCGCGAGGTGCGTGGCGATTTCGGCTTCGCGCAACGAGGCGACGGCACCGCCCTGACCGCACGCCGCCCGCGCGGCCAGCGCGCGATTGACCGCCTGAGTGATGTCCCAACGTCCGCCGTAGTTGGCCGCGATCGTCAGCGTCATGCGGGCATTGTCGCGGGTGGTGGCCTCGGCATCCTCGATGAGCTTCTGCAGGCCGGGCTCGAAGCGCGCCCGGTCACCCACCACCCGGAACCGTACGCCGTGCTCGTGCAGGCGGGACACCTCATGCTCGATCGCCGTCGCGAACAATTCCATCAGCGCCGACACTTCATCCGGCGGCCGCTGCCAGTTCTCGCTGCTGAAAGCGAACAGCGTCAGGTGTTCTATCCCGAGTTCGCCGCACGCCTGCACCGTCGCCCGAACGGCATTCACGCCACGACGATGACCTGCCACACGCGGCAGCATCCGCTGACGCGCCCAGCGACCGTTGCCGTCCATGATGATTGCGACATGGCGCGGCACGTCCCCCGGGGGAAACCCGGGTGCGATCGGCTCCTGCCGGCGGAACATGGCTTCAGACCGCCAGCAGTTCGGCTTCCTTGACCTGGAGCGCCTTGTCGATTTCAGAGATGAACCGGTCGGTCAGCTTCTGCACGTCATCCTGGGCGCGTCGCTCGTCGTCCTCGGCGACCTTCTTGTCCTTCAGGAGCGCCTTGAGTTCCGCATTCGCATCGCGCCGGATGTTGCGCACTGCAACCTTCGCATCCTCGCCCTCGCCGCGCACCACCTTGATCAGGTCACGGCGACGCTCTTCCGTCAGCGACGGCATCGGCACGCGCACCAGCTCGCCGGTGGTCGACGGATTCAGCCCGAGGTCGGAGTCGCGGATAGCCTTCTCGATCGTGCTGGCCATCTTCTTCTCCCAGGGCGTGACCCCGATCGTGCGGGCGTCGATCAGGGTGATGTTGGCCACCTGCGTGATCGGCGTCGGCGAGCCATAGTAGTCGACCTGGATATGGTCGAGGATGCCGGGATGCGCACGCCCGGTACGCACCTTCGCCAGGTTGGCCTTGAGCGCTTCGACGCTCTTGACCATCTTCTGTTCGGCGTTCTTCTTGACCTCTGCAATCATCGGCTGCTCCGCACTGATCAGGAATGAACCAGCGTGCCTTCATTCTCGCCGGAAACCACGCGTCTGAGCGCGCCCGGCTTGAAGATGCTGAAGACACGTATCGGCAGGTTCTGGTCGCGGCACAGCGTCAGTGCCGTCGCGTCCATCACCTTGAGCTGCTTGTTGACCGCTTCGTCGAACGTCAGCGAGTCATAGCGGGTCGCCGCCGGATTACGCTGCGGATCATCGGTGTAGATGCCGTCGACCTTGGTCGCCTTCAGTACGACGTCGACGCCCATCTCCATTCCGCGCAGCGCGGCTGCGGTGTCCGTCGTGAAGAACGGATTTCCGGTCCCGGCGGCGAAAATGACTACCCGGCCCTCTTCAAGGTAGCGCATCGCCTTGCCACGGATATAGGGTTCGGCAACCTGCTCGACGGTCAGCGCCGACTGGACACGGGTCTCGATGCCGGCCTTGCGCAGCGCATCCTGCAGCGCGAGCGCGTTGATGATCGTCGCCAGCATGCCCATGTAATCGGCCGTCGCGCGGTCCATGCCGGCCGCACCGGGCGCGACGCCACGGAAGATGTTGCCGCCGCCAATCACCACTGCGGTCTGCACGCCGAGCCGCACCACGTCCACAACCTCCTCGACGATGCGAGCGATCGTCGGCCGGTTGATGCCGAACTGATCCGGCCCCATCAGGGCCTCGCCCGACAGCTTGAGCAGGATCCTGCGGTACGCAGGACCTGTTGCTGCCGGGCTGCCTGTGGGCGTCGCCGCTGTCTGGTCGTGGTGGTCGGCCATGCGGGATCAGACTCCCTTCGCCGCAGCCGCCACTTCGGCAGCGAAATCGACCTGCTTCTTTTCGATGCCTTCGCCCACGAGGAACAGCACGAAGCGCTTCACGGTGGCACCTTTCGACTTCAGCAGCTGTTCGATCGTCTGCTTGTCGTCCTTCACGAACGGCTGGCCGAGCAGGGTCACTTCCTTCAGGAATTTCTGCACCGAGCCTTCGACCATCTTGGCGACGATCTCGGCAGGCTTGCCGGACTCGGCGGCCTTCTGCGCAGCGATCGACCGCTCGCGCTCGATCAGTTCGGCCGGCACTTCATCTCGGCCCAGCGACACCGGCTTGGTCGCGGCGATGTGCATCGCGATGTCCTTCGCCAGGGTTTCGTCGCCACCGACGACATCGACCACCACGCCGATCTTCGACCCGCCGTGGATGTACGTCGCAATACGCCCCTGTGCCTCGATGCGCACGAAGCGGCGCAACGAGAGATTCTCGCCGATACGGCCAACCAGTTCCGTGCGCGTCGACTCGACCGTCGCGCTGCGCAGCGGCAGTTGCGACAGCGCGGCGACGTCGGCCGGAGCCCTCTCCGCCACCAGCGCGGCGCAGTCGCGTGCGAACCCGAGGAAGTCGTCGTTCTTCGCAACGAAATCTGTCTCGCAGTTGATTTCGATGATCGCGGCCAGCTTGCCATCGCCCGAAACGTGCACCCCGACGACCCCTTCGGCAGCGATCCGGCCCGCGGCCTTCGTCGCCTTGTTGCCGAGCTTCACGCGCAGGATCTCTTCCGCGCGCGCCATGTCTCCAGCAGCCTCGGTCAGCGCTTTCTTGCATTCCATCATCGGCGCGTCGGTCTTCTCGCGCAGGTCCTTTACCATGCCAGCGGTGATCTCGGCCATGGACGTATCCTTCCTTTCAGGGGCGTGCCACACGGCACACCCGGACTTCGAATCGATCGGTTGACCCCTGCAGCGACCAGGCCGCTGCCGGGGCTTGCGGGACACGGGGCCCCGCCCTTTCCAGACCCGCCGCAGGCAATCAGGCCTGGACGGATTCCTCGCCTGCCTCGACCTCGACGAACTCGTCGCCGACGATTTCCTGGATCGACTGGCTGCGCCCCTCGAGAATCGCATCGGCCACGCCACGAGCATAGAGGCGCACCGCGCGGCTGGAATCGTCGTTGCCGGGAATCACGTAATGCACGCCTTCCGGCGAATTGTTGCTGTCGACGATCGCAATCACCGGGATGCCCAGAACCTTGGCTTCCTGCACGGCGATCTTGTGGTAACCCACGTCGATGATGAAGATCGCGTCGGGCAGCGACGTCATGTCCTTGATGCCGCCGAGGGAGCGCTCGAGTTTCTCGAGGTCGCGCTGGAACGTCAGCGCTTCCTTCTTGGACAGTTTCTCGGCGTTGCCTTCGGCGACCATGGCCTCGAGATCCTTCAGGCGCTTGATCGAGCCCTTGACCGTCTTGAAGTTGGTCAGCATGCCGCCCAGCCAGCGGTGGTCGACGAAGGACGCACCGGCCCGGGTAGCTTCCTCGCGGACGATCTCGCGCGCCTGGCGCTTGGTGCCGACGAAGAGGATGTTGCCCTTGTTCGCGGCGAGTTTGCGCACGAACTTCATCGCCTCGTCGTACATGACGATCGATTTCTCGAGGTTGATGATGTGAATCTTGTTACGGTGCCCGAAGATGTAAGGTGCCATCTTGGGATTCCAGTAACGGGTCTGGTGGCCGAAGTGGACCCCGGCTTCCAGCATGGTGCGCATGGTGACTGACATCGAGAAACTCCCTAGGGTTGGTCCGCCACGCTCCGCAACTGCCTCCGCTGCTCCGGGACTGCCGGCACTTTCGTGCCGGACACCGCCCGGAACGGCGGACACCCTGTGTATCGGTGCGTGTGTGAAATGGTGAATCTTGTGAAACGGGAAATTCAGACGAAACCGCAAGCCGGCCGACATGGCCGCTGGCGAAACGGCTAACCCCCGAGAGTAACACGGCGAGACGGTTGCGATCCATCGCTCACGACATGCGTCCGGCGGCGACGGCGCGGATGCCTCATAATCCGCCCTCGAAACTCTGGAACAGTCCGATGCTGCAGCCACCCCCGCGCCAGTCCGCCATCAACCTCAAGACCCCCGAAGAGATCGCCCTGATGCGCGTGGCCGGCCGGCTCGCCTCCGAGGTGCTCGATTTCATCGGCCCCCATGTGCAGCCCGGCGCGACCACCGATGAACTCGACCGGCTGTGCCACGACTACATCACCGGCGTGCAGCGGGCGGTCCCGGCACCGCTCAACTATGCACCGTCAGGCTACGCGCCCTACCCGAAGTCGGTCTGCACGTCGGTCAACCACGTCGTCTGCCACGGCATCCCGGGCGACAAGAAGCTGCGCGGCGGCGACATCATCAACATCGACATCACGGTCATCAAGGACGGCTTCCACGGCGACACCAGCCGGATGTTCCATGTCGGCGAACCGTCGATCCAGGCGCGGCGGCTTTGCGAACTCACCTATTCCTGCATGTGGGCCGGCATCCGCCAGGTTCGCCCGGGCGCTACCCTCGGCGATATCGGGCACGCGATCCAGACGCTCGCCGAAGGCAATGGCTTCAGTGTCGTGCGCGAGTTCTGCGGCCACGGCATCGGCCGCCGCTTCCATGAAGAGCCCCAGGTCGTCCACTATGGCCGCCCGGGGACGGGCGTGCGCCTGGAAGCAGGCATGACGTTCACGATCGAGCCGATGATCAATGCCGGCAAGGCGGCGATCCGCCAGTTGCCCGATGGCTGGACGATCGTGACCAAGGACCACAGCCTGTCCGCGCAGTGGGAACACACGGTCCTGGTCACCGCCAGCGGCTTCGAAGTACTGACCGTCTCCGCGGGCTCCCCGCCGCCGCCCGCCTGACAGAGTGCCCGACGCCCTGCTCCCCGTGGATCGTGCCGAACTGACCGCCCGCCTGCGGCAGCGCCTGTCCGACGGGCGCGCACTGCTGCGCGAACGCTACCTCGCAGGACTCCCGGCCCGGCGCATGCTGCGCGGGCAGGCTTCGCTGACCGATGGCCTCCTTCGCGAGACTTGGCACCATGTACAGATGCCCAGGTCGGCGGCGCTGCTGGCAGTCGGCGGCTATGGCAGGGGCGAACTGTTCCCGTGGTCGGATGTCGATCTGCTCGTCCTGCTCTCCGAGGAGGCCAATCCCGAGATCGAGGCGAAGCTCGAAGAGCTGATCGGCATGCTCTGGGACATCGGGCTGGAGGTCGGCCACAGCGTGCGTACCGTCGAACAGTGCCTCGAGATCTCGGCGCGCGACGTGACGGTGCAGACCAACCTGCTGGAGGCCCGCCTGCTGTGCGGTGCCCGGCGGCGCGCCACGGCGTTCCGAGAAAAGCTCGCCGCCCGCCTCGATCCGGTCCTGTTCTGCCAGGCCAAGCAGCTCGAACAGCAACAGCGCCACACGCGCTACCAGGAGAGCGCGCACAACCTCGAGCCGAGCATAAAGGAGAGCCCTGGCGGGTTGCGCGACCTGCAGACCATCCTGTGGATCGGCCGCGCCAGCCGCGCCGGTTCCGACTGGCGCGAACTCGCGGCCAACGGGCTCATCACGGCCGCCGAGGCGACCTTCATCGCGCGCCATGAGCGCCTGCTGAACGACCTGCGCATCCGCACGCACCTGATCGCAGGCCGGCGCGAGGATCGCCTGCTGTTCGACCTGCAGACCCGGCTGGCGGAGCAGTACGGCTTCGCGGACACCGCGTCGAGGCGCGCCAGCGAGCAGCTGATGCAGCGGTACTACCGCACCGCGAAGTCGGTCACGCTGACCAACACGATTCTGCTGCAGAACCTGCTCGCCCGCCAGCGCCCGGGGCCGTCCTCCCCACCGGTCCCGATCGACGAGCGGTTCCAGGCGCGCAACGAACTGCTGGAAGCGCGCTCGCGCGACCTGTTCGACCGCGACCCGCATGCGATCCTCGCGACCTTCCTCACGCTGCAGCGGCATCCTGAGCTCAGGGGCATCGAGGCCGAAACGATGCGTGCGCTCTGGCGCAGCCGCACCCGCATCGATGGTGGTTTCCGCGCGGACCCGGTCAACCGTGCCCAGTTCATGCAGGTGCTGCGCGAACCGCTCGGCGTCGTGCGCGAGGTACGCCGCATGCACCTGTACGGTGTCCTGCGGCGCTACATCCCTGCGTTCGGCCGGATCTTCGGCCAGATGCAGCACGACCTGTTCCACGTGTACACGGTCGACGAGCACATCCTGCGCGTCGTGCGCAACGTGCGCCGGTTCGCGGTTCCCGAATTCGCGCACGAGTACCCGCTTTGCAGCCGCCTGATCGCGGACTTCGACAAGCCGGAACTGCTCTATGTCGCCGCGATCTTCCACGACATCGCCAAGGGCCGCGGGGGCGACCATTCCGAGCTGGGCGTGGTGGACGCGCGCCGCTTCTGCCGCAGCCACTCGATATCGCGCGAGGACACGGAGCTCGTAGCATGGCTGGTGCAGGCGCACCTTGCGATGTCGGCGACCGCACAGAAGCAGGATATCTCCGATCCGGACGTGGTCGCCGCCTTCGGCCGGCGCGTGGGCGATCCGCGTCGGCTGGTCGCGCTCTACATCCTCACCGTAGCGGACGTCCGCGGCACCAGTCCGAAGGTATGGAACGGCTGGAAGGCGAAGCTGCTGGAAGACCTTTTCCTGGCCACCCGACGCTACCTGGACGGCGGCGCGATCGACACCGACAACAGCCTGCAACTGCGCCAGCGCGAGGCGCTCGCCAAGCTCGCGCTCTACGGGCTGCCGCCCGATGCGCAGTGCCCGCTGTGGGAGAAGCTCGAGACACCCTATTTCCTGCGTCATGATCCGCAGGAAGTGGCCTGGCATGCGCGCGCGCTGGTGAACCGGGTGACCACGCCAGAGCCTGTGGTACGCGCGCGTCCGGCGCCCGGGGGCGGCGGGGTGCAGGTGCTTGTGTACGTACCCGAGCAGAAAGAGCTGTTCGCGCGAATGTGCGGCTTCTTCGAACGCATCGGCTTCTCGATCGTCGACGCGAAGATCAACACCACCCGCCATCAGTACGCGCTCGACTCGTTCACGGTGCTCGACGCGGAGGATGCAGGACGCGAATACCGCAACGTGATCACCTTCATCGAACATGAGCTTGCAGCTGCCCTGACCTCGCCAGCACCGCTGCCGCCGCCGATCCGCGGGCGGCTCAGCCGGCAGCTCCGCCACTTCCCGATCGCACCCGAGGTCGGGATCCGGCCCGACGAGCGCGGCACGCACCACGTCCTGTCGATCGTCGCCGGGGACCGCCCCGGACTGCTTTACGCGATCGCACGCGTGCTGGTCGAGTACGACATCAGCGTCCAAACAGCGCTGATCAACACGCTCGGCGAACGGGCGGAAGACACCCTGCTGATCAGCGGGCTGGTCCTGTCGAACGAGCGGGCGGTACTGCGGCTGGAGGCGGACCTGCTGTCGGCACTGGCGGTGCAGTAGGCAGGCCCTCGGGCGGCAGCGCTCCGGGTTTACCGCCGCCAGCCTCGATCTGGTAGAGCCAGGCGAGCAGTTCGGCCACCGCGACATAGAGCTGCGCCGGGATGCGCTGGTCGAGGTCCACCTTCATCAGGAGCGCGACCAGTTCCGTCGACTCGTGCACGTAGACGCCCGCCTCGCGTGCCCGTTCGATGATCGTCTCCGCGATCGCCCCGCTGCCGCGCGCCACTACCTTCGGTGCGGCATCGCCGGTACGGTAGGCGAGCGCGACGGCGAGCGGCGTTCGCGGTCGCGCAGAGTCGCTCATGGTCCCTCGACCTGCAGCGCATCGACCTTGAGGCCGGCTGCGGCGAGCGCATCGAGCAGCTGCTGGCGTGCCGCCGCCAGCTCGTCCGCACCGGTGGCCGCTCCGGCCGCCACGGACAGCATCAAGCGGTCGCCGCGCAGCAGCAGCCGCGCGTCGATCGCGCCCAGCCGGGGCAGGGTCACCGATACCGTGGTCGACCAGTCGCCTGCCGCCTCGCGGCCAGCCTCCTCGTCTTCGCCGGACGGCCCGGGCCGCTCCTGGACCGCGATGCGAGCCGGCATGCCAGGCAGCGCGAGTCCGATCCAGCCGGCGCTGCCCGCGTCGAGCGTCGCAAGCTGTTGCTGCACGAGGCTTGCGGAGGCTGGATCGACCACGCCGGCGAGCGGACTCGCTGCGCCCTGCGGCAACGCGCCCGATGACTGGAATGCCGCCGCAGGCTCGCGCAGCCCGGCTGGCGGCATTCGCCCGGCGTCTGCCATACCTGCGCCTGCCGGCTGGCCAGCCTGCGGGCCTGGCAAATCCCTGCCGGCGGCTGCCGGGGGCAGCGGCGGCAGCTTTCCCTGCGGCTCCTGGCGCAGCGAGTCGAGGGACCGTTCGCCTGCCACCCACTGCGCCTGGTGCGACTCGTAGAACAGACCGCTGCCGGAGAACGTGCGGGCAAGCGCGCCGGCGAGCTGGCCAGCCAGTTCGGAGCGCCCGGCTGCGGGCAGAGCCACCAGCGGTGCCGCCCGTGCAGCCTGATCGTCGATGACATGCGTCCCGGTGCCACGCGCGCCGGCGGCCGCCGCCGAGATGTCAGCGACCAGACGCGCAAGCGCGCGCCCGCCGGCACTCAACGAAACGTCGGACGCGACACCCGCGGATGGGGATGCCGCCTCGGACCCGGCCGCTGCGGTGGCTACCGCCTGCGAGCCGACGGCCGTGAATGTACCGGCGCTGGGACCGGCACGCCGCTCGCCCTGGCCGGACAGTACCAGCCGGGGCTGGTCCGCGATGACTGTGAGGCGCAGCGTATCGCCCGCCTTCGCGCCGGGCGGCAGCACCACCTCTACCTGCCGGCCGTCGATCATCGCGAGAAAGCGCCCGCTGGCCCGGTCCGAGAGCAGCCTTGCACCGACCTGCTGTCCGACCGTGAGTGAACCCGCCGCGATCCGCGCGTCGAACGCGAGCGTGGAACTCGCCGGTGCCGACGGCGCCGCCAAAGGGCCGACGCGGATAGGTGGATCCATCGGGCCCATGCTCAGGCCGCCTCAGCCGGCACGGCAGCCTGGTCGTGGAGAGACGGCCCGTTCTCGCGCCCGCGGCACCACGGCACCATCTCGCGGCGCAGGATCAGTGCGGCGATGACGATCGGTAAAGCGCGACGATCAACTCCGCTTCCCCGCGCGATATGCCGCAGTCGCTGGCTACTTCGGCGACCGCGCGTCCTTCGCGTGCCATACCGATTGCGTGGCCGTACGGCGTATCTGCCGCCTCGGGTCCACCCGGGGGAGGGAATGCTCCCCGCTGCAGCGCGTGGAGGGCGGCGAAACGGCCGCCAGCGCCGTCGCCACCCGGCAGACCACCGACGATGCCCTGCGCTTCCTGTCTGTCGAGCCGGGCGCGCATCTGGGCTGCTTCCAGCCGCAGGGCTTCGATCTGCGCACGCAGCTCGCCCAACGCCTGCGCCTGGGCATGGGCCTGGGCGCCACGCTGCCAGAGGCGCCAGCCCGCATTGCCGCCCCGGCGCAACAGCAGGAGCATCTCGGCGACATAGACCGCGAGCACAGCCGCCAGTACCAGCAGCAGCTCGCGCCACGTAATGATGATCGAGTCCATCCCCAGCTGTCCTGCAAGGTTCCAGACGAATCATCTTGCTACCCCGATCCGACGCCGTCAACGGCCACCGCGCGCGTCCGCGCTCAGCGTGCCGAGTAGGTACGCTCCAGCTTCTGACTGGTATCGACCGAATTAAGGATCTGCCGCAGCTCCGCCATCCAGTCCTGGGTCAGTGTCGCGACCTCCGCGTCGCAGGCGATCATGCGTTCCAGGATCCTGCGTTTACCGTCGCGCGCGGCACCGTCGCGAGCCGGATCCCGGTCGTCCCGGCCGATCGCTTCAAGCAGGCTGCCACGCTCGTTCTCGAGTTCGACCAGACGGTCCCATTGCGCCGACCGAGCGCACGCAAGCATGCGCTCGGTCAGCTCGAGGGCTGCCTCGTAGGCCTGAAGCGCGGACATGAACGCCTTGAGCGGGGGGAGGCCGGTCAGGCGACGCCGAACGACAGGCCAGCGCGCGCAGCCGACGGCAGCGGCTCATGCGCCGGCAGCGGCGCCGCGCGCGCGACCGGCTTGGCCGACAGCTGCTGCCACGCGCCCCTGAGTTCCCGCACCAGCTTCGCGACCTCTTCGAACGGCACTGCGTCGTTCTGCAGGTTACCCAGCATCAGTCGCGTGATCATGTACTCATACAGTGCAGCCAGGTTGCCGGCGATGTCGCCGCCTCGCTCGAGATCGAGCGCCGGCATCAGGCCTTCGGTCAGTATCGCGAGCGCCTTCGAGATCGCCTCGCCCTTTTCCGCGACGCGCCCGTCCGCCATCGCCAGCCTCGCGCGGTGCAGTGATTCGAGCAGGCCGTCGTGGAGCATCAGGATCAGTTGCTCCGGCGACGCATCGGCGATCGTGGTTTCGAGTCCGGTGGCGGCATAGGCACGGCTTGCGAGGAAAGGATTGGCTGGCATCGAAGGGTGTCCCCGTGAGTGTTGGATCTATGGCTTCAACCATCGGCACGATTGACCGGAAATGAAGAGCGGCAACGACCGCTTTATGCAGCCCGGCGGCTATCTGTTCAGTGCGGCAAGCTGCCGCGACAGGAAGTCGCTGGTCTGCGACAGATTGCTGATCAGCACGTCGAGTGCGCCGAACTGGCTGCGGTAGCGCGTCTCTATGCCGTCGAGCCGGCGCTGCAGCGCCGTGCGCTGGTCGGCGATCAGCGACACCGAGCGATTGATGCCCTGGGTCCGGCCGGCAACGCTGCCTTCCGCGCCGAGCTGGGCACTCGCGAAGCCCGACAGCTGGGACGCATAACCCACGGTGTAGTCGATCGTGGCGCGGGCACCCAGTGCACCGCCCAGTACACGCACGGACAGCCCGGCGGCGGAGGTGAGCGTCTGGCCGGAGCCCGTGGCGACCACGCCATCGATCGTGCCGGCGACGTCGATGCCATCCGCACGAACGGGACTTGCACCGAACAGCCCGGCGAGACCGTTGCCGCCGGCAAGAATCACCTTGGACGCCGTCCCGTAGGTATTCGAGGTGACGGTGAGCTGCCCGCCCGACTCGGACACTTCCACCCCACCCCCGGCCGCGCCGAGCGCGGAGACGCCGTTGATTCGCCCCTGGAGTTCCGCCGCGAGCGCACCGGCGCTGGCGTATGTGCCGGCCCCGAGCGTGACGCTGAACGCGGTACCGTCGACCGTCAGGTCCAGCGTGTCGTTGATGCCCGCGCTGATCGTCAGGCCGGCCGGAACGATGCCGTTACCGGTGCCGCGGGTAGCGAGCTGCGTCACGTCCAGCGCATAGCTGCCTGGCACGACGCCGGACTTCGCCGATGCGAACTCGACCAGCGAGTCGGTGCTCCTCCCGACCGGGGCGAACAGGCCTGCGATGCGGCCCGGATTGGCAGCCATCACGCGGTTCATCTTCGTGGCGTCGAGGGCAAGGGTGCCATCGCGCTGGAATGCGATGCCGACGTCGCTCAATGTCCGCAGATCGGAGCCAGTCCCACCGAGCGGCTGGCTGAACACCGCGCGCAACTGGTTCTGCAGCGAGCGTACGACCGGGTCTCCGTTGAGCACGGCCCCGGTTTTCGTGTCGGCGTTGTAGGACGAGAGATCCTCGAGCGTCTTGTTGAGGTCGTTGTAGGCCTTGACGAACGTTTCCGCAGCGGACGTGGCCCTGGCGCTGTCGCGCGCAACCGACACGGTGGCCGGCGCGCCGACGTTCGTCTTCGACAGGGTGAGTGTCACCCCTTCGAGCGCGTCGGACACGATGTTGGTCGGCTTGGTCACCGCGACCCCGTTGATCGTGAGTTCGGCGTTGCGCGCGGCAGCGGTCTGCACCAGGTTCTGGGTCGAAGCCGGGTTCTGGCCCAGCAGGTTGTCCAGCGCCGCGTCGCCGTTGACCGTGATCTTCATCGCATTAGCCGCACCGGTCTTGTCCGAAGACAGCACCAGGCGAAACGGCGAGGCGGCACCGTCGTTGACGATGCTGGCGGTCACCCCGATGCCAGCCGCATTGATGGCGTCGCGGATACCGGCGAGCGAACCTGAACCCGACGCGATGGTCACGGTGCGCACACCGCTGCCCGCGCTGGCGAACGCCGCCCCGGTGTACTGGCCGGTCTGAGCGTCGAAACTGCCACCACTGATGGTGCCGAAATCGAAGCTCAGGGTACCTGTGCCGATCGTCGCAGTGGTGGTGGCCTGCCCGGCCGCCACCAGCCGCTGGCTTTGCGCAAGGGCGCTCACCGCCACCGAGTAGTTCCCGGCGGGCGCGCGCGCCGTCGCCGACGCGGATACCACCGTCGTATCGCTGCTGGTCGCCGTGGCGCCCTCGAACCGGCTCGCGAACGAAAGACTGCTCATCGCGCCCTGGAACTGGGACAACGCGCCACGGATCGAACCGAAGGCCGAGAGTTTGGCCTGGTAGCTGACTTCTCGCGTGTTGAGCTGAGCCAGCGGACGGCTCTCGATGCCCATCAGCTGGGTGACGATGTTGTTCACATCCAGCTTGGAGCCGATTCCTGGTGACGAAATGGCCATTCAACCCTCCCGGTGCCTGCAATGGATAACGGCCGCCAGGCCGGGAGCTTGAGCGGAAGGTGAGGACATCTTGGATTCCGGCGCTGTCCGGCCGGCGCGAGTCCGTCAGGCCTGGCTCTTCACCAGCAACCCCTGCATGCGATCGAGCGCACGCGAAATCGCCAGCATCTCCTCGGAAGGAATCTGACGGATCAGTTCATTGTTCGACGGATCGATCACCTTGACCAGCATCTGGCCAGACGATTCGTCGGTGACGAATTCGATCTTGCTCTGCAACGACTGCACCACACGGTTCGATGCTTCCACTGCGGCCTTGACCGCCTGGGTATTCGTTTCGACGGGTGCTGCCTTTTCCTGCGTCGCCGGTGCGGCGGGAGCATCGCGCGCCACCTGGCGCGGCTGAAGCTCCGGCTTGCCTGTATTCAAGGCGGCCGATGTCGGCTGGATCAGCATGGCACTGTCTCCTTGCTAACGAGGGTGTCCGGCCGGGCACCTGCCCGGCCGGACGTCTCTTTCTACTGCAACGGCTTCACTGCACTCCTTTCCGGGACGATTACCTCAGCAGCGACAGCACGTTGTTCGGCAGCGAGTTGGCCTGGGCCAGGATCGCGGTGCCGGCCTGCTGCAGGATCTGGCCGCGGGTCAGTGACGCCGTCTCCGATGCGAAGTCCGCGTCGCGGATCCGGCTGCGCGCGGAACTCAGGTTCTCCGAGGTTGTCTGCAGGTTGGCGATGGTGTTTCCGAACCGGTTCTGCACCGCGCCGAGTTGCGCACGCGACTTGTTGATCTGGTTCAGCGCCGCATCGACGATGCCGATGGCGGTGTTGGCGCCAGTCGCCGTCGAGATGTCGACGCTGGTCAGATCGGCCGCGGTCGATCCCACTGCAGTGTTCGCGGCAGCGGCAACCACGCCGTTGGCCGCGTCAGACGCTACGGTGAAGCCGGCATCCGAGGTGAAGCTGACCGTACCCGAGGCACGGCTCGAGTCGGTACCGCCGCTGGTCAGCGTCGCCGCAGTCGTGTTCGATCCGGTGAAGGTCGCGGTACCACCAGCCGAATTGAGGAAGTTCTCGACCACGATGTCCTTGCCGTCGGCCTGGCTGAAGGTCAGCGCATTGCCTGCAGCATTGAGGGTCGCGGTGACACCGGTACGGCCCGACACCTGGTTGACTGCGGTGACAACCGCGCCGAGGTTACCGCCGGCCGGGATCGTCGCGTTGATCGTGGTCGCGGTACCGCCACCGTTCAGGCTGAACGACACGTTGCCCACGTTGGCGACCGCCAGGGTCGCGGAAGTCGACGCACGGGCGCTGACGCCGGTCGCACCGGACTGCGCATTGACCGCTGCGGCGATGGTCGACGCCTGGTCGTCGGCGGCAACGCTGACGTTCGCCGAACCGTTCGAGCCCGACACGGTCACGGTCTGCGCCGCGACGCCGTTGCCCGCCGGCGCCGCATTGGCACCCGCGGAGGCGCCGCCCAGGCCGGTCGCGCCGGTACCCTGACCGGCCACGGAATTGTTGGCCAGGTCCTTGGCTGCCGCGCCCTGGATCGATACGCCGATCGTCTGGTTGGCATCGGCGCCGACCTGGAACTGCTGGCCCTGGTAACTCCCGTCGAGGATCTTCAGGCCGTTGAAGGTGGTCGCATTGGCGATCCGGGTGACCTCGGTCACCAGCTGGCTCACCTCCGAGTTCAGCGACTGGCGATCGCTGGCCGAGTTCGTCGCGTTCGCCGACTGGATCGCCAGCTCGCGGATACGCTGCAGGATCTCGCCGGACTGCGCCAGCGCGCCCTCGGCCGTCTGCGACAGCGAGATGCCGTCATTCGCGTTGCGGCGGGCCTGGTCGAGGCCGCGGATCTGCGAGGTCATGCGGTCGGAGATCGCGAGACCGGCGGCATCATCCTTTGCCGAGTTGATGCGCAGACCCGAGGACAGGCGCTGCAGCGCGGTCGCCAGATTGCTCTGGGACGTCGTGAGGTTTCGCTGTGCGTTCAGCGAAGCGATGTTGGTGTTGATTACCTGGGACATGAAAGTCTCCTGAAGTGTTCGTGGTCGTGTCAGTCAAACGGGTCGTTACTGTTTGACATCGCTCATCCCTCGCCACTTAAGGCCTTGCGAGCCGCTGTCCCAGTCATTAACGGCCAGACCTCGAAATTCTTTAGCGAATCAGTCGCTTGAGGTGGGCCGGGAACAGGACGGAACAGTTCTTTGTCGTCGCTGGTAACGGCACAGGACGGCGAAACTTGAGCGAACGCCGCGCGGGTGGACGGCTGGACATCCTGCAAGAGCCTTCAGCGCACGTCGGCGCGGATCGACTCGGGCTCCTCGCTGCACAGGCGCTCCAGCAGGCTCGCCTGGCTGCCGGCCGCCGGCTCCAGGAATTCGAGCCGGATCCCGTCGCGTGCGAAAGCGTCGGACTCGTACAGGTCGCGCCCCCCCGGCGCATTCAGGTATCGATCGGCACCGAGCCGGCGCGCGATGGCGAGGATCCGCTGCTGCCCGCGCAGGCTCGGATCGATGTCGAGGCTCGATGAGCGGACCATCCGGCAGGCAATCCCGAGACAGTCGAGCACTGCCTGCAGGTTGCGTTCGAGATAGTCGACGAGCGTCGCCCCGCCTTCGAGCAGCGGCAGCCGGGCGCGCAGCTCAGGCTCCGCCCGATCGAACGCAGGAAAGCGCCGCAGGTCGGCGGCGAGCTGCTCCATCGCGAAGGGTTCGAGACGCATGTCGCGGATGGCCGTGTCCTGCGCAGCATGCGCGAGCCGGAGGGTCAGCCACTGCAGTTGCCCGCCGGCCCCCGTCAGACGATTCCGGTGCACCCAGCCGCGGCGCGGGAACTGCACGCAGTCGTAAACCACGAACAGATCCGCGCGCGAGAACAGCCGGAAGTACCCGGCGTACGGGTAGAAGTACGGCTGCATGATCGCAACAGTGGTCATTGCCCTGCCCTCTGGAAGCCGTACAACCGCTGTCCGGCTATGCAACGCGCTGCAGACGCAGGCTTCGCAACGTCCGCGCGATGCTCGATAATGCCTGTTCGCGCTGCGGGTTTCACTCCGGAACCGGCGCACCCCACCAAAGCGTATCCCGAGCCTGCATGAGCGATCCGCGTTCACCCGGCGATGCCGATCGAAGCCTGCTCGCCCGTGCGATGCAGCTGCACGGTGAAGGCCATTTCCGGGACGCGATCAAGGTCTACCAGCAGTTGTACGAGGCCGATCCGCGCGACTTCGACGCCGTGCACCTGATGGGCGTCGCTGCGCTGAATCTTGGCGAAGCCGCGCTCGCGCGGCGTCTGATCGAAGCAGCCCTCGCGCTGCGCCCCGCATCCGCCGAAGCACACAACAACCTGGGCAGCGTGCGCATGACCGAGGGCGACCTCGAAGGTGCCCTGCAGTCGTACCTCGCGGCCGTGCACCATCGGCCGTCCTATCCCGAGGCATTCGGAAACCTCGGCAACGTGTTGCTTTCGCTCGAGCGTGAGGACGAAGCTCGCGCCTGCTATGCGGAAGCCGAGCGGCTGTCCCCCGGGTGCTTCCAGGCCGCGAGCGGGCTCGGACGGATCCACTATCGTGCGCACGACCTGGCTGCCGCCCAGGACACGCTCGCACATGGGCTCGTCGCAAACCCCGACAACGCAGAACTGCTGCTGAACCTGTCGCTGGCGGTGATGGACCGCGGTCTGTCCGACGCTGCGCTGCCTCTGCTCGAACGCGCGGCGCGCAACGGTGCCAGCGGGCAGGCCGTCGCGGAACTGCAGCGCGTGGCCCTGTCCCGCATGCAACCCGATGCGCTTGAACGCGACCGCCTCTATCACGGTGGGCTGATCGACGACGCCGAGGCGATGGCCAGGGCAGACCTCGCGCGCGCAAACACGGTGGACCACCACAATTTCCTGCTCAAGTGCTACCTGGCGAGTCCCCGGCATTCGGCGCATGACTACTTCGCGGAAAGCCGCGCATGGGCCTCGGCGCACGCTGTGGAGGAGCGACTGCCCGACCCAGCCTCGTTTCCTAATGACCGTGACCCCGAGCGGCGCCTGCGCGTCGGGCTGGTCGGCGACTACATCGACAGCATGATCGGCCGGCAGACCCTGTATCCGTTCTTCCGCCAGTACGACCGTCAGCGCATCGAGCTGTACTGCTACAACTTCGGCAATGGCGGGCCGGTGCTGCGAGCGCTGGTCGACCAGTACCGGGACGTGCACGGCATCGGCGACACCGCCTTCTTCGACCGGGTCCGGGCCGACCGGATCGACATCCTGCTCGACATCAACGGCCGGCTGCGCACGCCCAACTTCTTCGGCGCGATGCTGCGGCAGCCCGCGCCGGTGCAGGTCAACTGGTTCAACCTGACCGCGACGGTCGGGGCGAAGGCCTACAACTACCTGATCGCCGACGACTACAGCGTACCGCCCGAGGATGCCAGCCTGTACGTCGAGAAGATCTTCAACATGCCCAACGGCACCATCTCGGCCTGGGACATGGGCGATCCACCGGCCACCACGGCGCCGCCGGTCGAGCGCAACGGCTATCCGACGTTTTCCTGCTTCGGGGACTTCTTCAAGGTCAATCCCGAAGTGATGCACGCGTGGGCGCGCCTGCTGCATCGGGTGAGGCATGCGAAGCTGTACCTCAAGAGCGCGAACCTGCGCATGCCCGCCGAACGCGAACGGGTCGCCGCAGCGTTCCGCGCGCTTGGCATCGGCGGCGACCGCCTGATCCTCGAAGGGCCATCCCCTTACGACGCGATGAAGCGACTGTATGCGCAGGTCGATGTCGCGATCGATACCTTCCCCTACAGCAGCGGCTCCACCTCCATCAACGCCCTCTGGCAGGGCGTGCCGGTGGTCGCGATCGGCGGCGACGAGTGGCGCAGCCGGAACACCGCCTCGATCCTGGTCGGTGCGGGGCTTAACGACTCCATCGCCCGCGATGTCGACGACTACATCGCGCGCGCGGAAGCGATGGCCAGCGACGTCGACTACCTGCGCCGCCAGCGCGCAACCCTTGCCAGCCACCTGGCTGCGACGCCGCAATGGGACACCGCCGCCTTTGCGGTCAACTTCGAAGCGCGCCTGCGTGCGATCTGGCGCGACTGGCTGGCAGCCGCGCGGTGATCACCGGGGCGTCAGTCGGTCAGACCGATCGCGCGGTCGACCTGAGCGATCGACGGAAACCCGGGTAATGGCGCCTCGCGGATGACCGTCCGCTGGTAGGCACACGGATAGCTGCGCTCGACGAAGGTAGCCTCGGCGGTGTTCTCGTAGCGCATGCTGGCGGCAATGCGCAAGCCGGCACAATCCTTCAATGCGGTGCGATGCACGGTGAAACCGGTGAACACCAGCAGGTCGCCGCGCGATACGGTCGCCGTGATGAAGTCGTCCTCGCTGTAGCAGGACGGATCCACCTCACTGGTGTGTTCGGTGATCCGCGAGGGCCAGACGCCGCGCCGGTGGCTGCCCGGGATCAACTGCAGCGGGTAAGTGCGCGGCGTCACGTCGAACAGCGAAAACCACATCGTGACCGCGTCGAGCGAGCCCTGGACAACGGGCCAATCCTGGTGCGTGGCGACGCCGTGATAGCCGCCGGGGATGCGCAGCGTGTCGCCCATCACGTGCAGCACCGGCGAGGTGGGCAACGAAGCCGCCTGCAGCCCGAGCGCCGAGCCGATCGACAGCACGGCATCCGATACGACCAGTTGCTGCAGGGAAGCGAGCCGCGCGCTGTGCCGGGTCGTTGCGAGGTATGCCTTCACGTCGGCTTGCAGCAGTTGCTCCATGTTCTGCAGCAGCGAGGCACGCCCGCTCCAGGCCGCGGCCGGCCGGCCCAGCCGCTCGAGCTGCCGTGCGTAGGCGCAGTGCATGTCGCGCGCGATGCGGTCTAGGCGATCCACCGGCAGCGCACCCGGAATCACGGCCAGCCCGCTGGCGCGATAGGAGGCAACCCAGTCGGAACCGGCGTCGGCTGCGCATGGGCTTTCGGCGTGGAGAGCGGGTGTCATCGTCGAATCCTCAGGACAGGTTGCCCTTGCCGACAGGGCCGACCGGTTCGCCCAGGCCACCGGAGCCCGGACTGCAAAGCAGGAAGATGCTCGCGCAGAGGTCCGGATGGACCATGCCGAGCTGGTAGCAGCCCTCCAGGTAGGCGCGATCGATGATCCCTGCCTCGAGCGCACGATCCATCTGGAAGTTCGCCAGTGGCTTGAACAGCACGCCCGCACGGTGCGTCACGTCGAGCCCGGCCAGCCGCACCTCGTGCTCCAGCGTATCGAACGCGTAGGTGCGCCGGTGACCGTGCTCGTACTCGCCGGCGGTCACCGCGGTGTTGTGCGAGATCAGCCCCATCTTGACGGCGATCTGGCGCGACGGCGCATTGGCATTGGGTACCACCAGGAACAATCGCCCCCCAGGGGCGAGCCAGCGGCCTATGCGCTCGAGCAAGGGCACCGGCTCGTCGACATGCTCGAGCGTGTGCATCAGGAACACCGCATCGAACCCGGCGTCGGCGGGCGGGTTCCAGTCCTCGAAGCGGGAGTGCACGAA
This sequence comes from Rhodocyclaceae bacterium, assembly GCA_020248265.1. Taxonomy (NCBI): domain Bacteria; kingdom Pseudomonadati; phylum Pseudomonadota; class Betaproteobacteria; order Rhodocyclales; family Rhodocyclaceae; species Rhodocyclaceae bacterium. The sequence continues at coordinate 51,037 of JADCHX010000015.1, read as the reverse complement.
CCGCACATGGGCGGGCACGGCCCGGCGTGCCGCCTCGACCAGGTCCCCAGCCCCTTCCAGCACGGTGAGGTCGTCGAAGGCCCCAGCCAGCGTGCGCGTGAACTCGCCGCGGTAGCAGCCCATCTCCAGCGCCCGCGCGCCGGCATGGCGCGGCAGGAACGGCTGGAACGCACGCCACATGTACTCCCGGTGGATGTAGTCGAAGGCATACGCGTACTTGCGTGCGCCGGTGTCCTGGTGCTCGAGCCGGAGGTCGCGTTTCATCGTCTCATCCCTGCCCGGGGCGGTACATGCGGCGCTGCGGCGGTTGGTACCACTCCTCGAGCGTCGCGGGAATGCGCGAGTAGTACCCGAGCACCTGGCGCTGCAGTTCGGACAGGGTGTCCATGCGCTCGTAGCCGAGCGCGCGCGGGTGGTCGAACTGCGGCTTTACCAGCGGACGGCTGAACATCGGCGTGACCGAGCGACGCGCGGCGGCCGTGTTGTTCACGCCAGCGGCGTGCCATAGGTTCGAATCGAACACGAGCAGGCTGCCGGCACGGCCGGTCGCGGCCTCGGCGCGCGCGGCGAATGCCTGGTCGGACGGCCGGTCCGGGCAATCGAGGTGGCTGCCGGTCATCATCAGCGTCGCGCCGTTGTGCACGGTGAAGTCGTCGAGCATCAGCAGTGTGTTGAGCAGCAGCGGCAGTTCGCGCGAACACGTGCGCACGTCGCGGTGGATGGCACTCGCGTAGGACGGGCTCGCGCGCAGGATGTTGCCCCCGAACGAGTTCAGGATGAACGGCCCGCCGAAGTGGGTCTCGAGGTGCGGGACGATCGGTGCCAGCCGGTCGATGAACTCGAGGAACGACTCGCCCTGGCCGACGAGATGGTGCAGCGTGCCTTCCGTGTCGAGCGCGATGCCGTTGGCCACCTGCAGACGACGGCACGTGGCGTAGGCCCGGTCGAGGTCGGCGCGCATCCGGCATACGAGGTCGTCGTCGACGAAGCGATCGATGACCAGCCATCCGCGCGTTGCCATCGCTGCGCAGAAGCGGTCGACGGTCAGCCCTGCGCGCAGGCAGTGCTGCGCAACGACCACGGGTTCGGTCATGTCGGGCATGCTCTGTTCCTCACTTTACGGTGACGATCGCCTTGGACGGATACAGAGCCGCCTTCTCGATCGTGTAGTCGATGTCCCGGAACACTTCCTTGAAGGCAATCGCCTCGCCGGGCGCGCCGGCCCAGGTCAGTTCGTCGAACACCAGCACACTGCCGGGCATCAACGACGACTTCATCGCCTTGAGCGCCTCGACCGTCGGCAGGTAGGTACCGATGTCGAAGAACGCCATCGCGACCAGCGTTTCCGGATGCTCGGCGAAATAGTTCGGGACGGTCTGGGTGGCATCGCCCTCCACCAGCCGGTGGTTGCCGCGCTGGTGGCCGAACGCGTTCGCGCCCTCGTGGGCCTCGAGCAGCATTGCGAGGTAGTGGCGGTATCCCGGAGGCGTCGCATAGGTACCGTCGCTCATCACGTCGCCGCGGATGTCCTTGTCGGTGAACGTGCGATAACCGGAGAACGTATCGAAACCGACGATCATGCGCTGCTTGTTGAAGGGTTCATGGATAGCCCGCAGGTTTTCCAGCAGCACCAGGTTCTGGCCCCACCAGACGCCCAGTTCGATCAGCACCCCGGGCAGGTGCCGGATGCGCTGGTAGATGTCGTTCATGAACAGGAACTTCACCAGCACCGAGCTGCGGGTGTACATGCCGAGGTTGAACATCAGGTGCTCGGGCGGCAGCGGCGACTCCCGGAACATCCGTTCGAGCTGCTGCCGCTGGCCGAGCTGCTGTTCGTCCGCCGAGGTGCCTTCGCTGCTGGTGCGCGTGCTTCCGTGGAGCGTCATCTGGTTCAGCCTTCCGCTGTCGGCCCGGTGCCGGCCCAGGGCCGCCCGGGCAGCCGGCCTTCGAGGATCGCGACGCCGATGCCGCTCTGCCCGAAGCCGTTGCCGTTGTAGAAAAGATATGTGCGGGTGTCGACGCGCACCGTCGACGGGTAGCAGGTCATGGTCGAGTCCCAGCCGTCGGTCGAGGGCGAGATGCCCGACTGCGCATCGCTGCGCACGAAGCGTTCGCCGTCGTCGGACCATGCGTAGCCGATCCGGTAGGCTCCGCTGCCGTCCCGGTAGTCGAGGCTGTGCCGATGGCAGTACCAGAGGTGGTAGCGCCCGCCCTCGCGCAGCACGGTCGGATGCGAGAACGCCTCCAGCGGATGGGCCTGCTCGACGCAAGTGACCGCCCTGCGCTGCCAGTGCACGCCGTCGTCGGAGCGCGCGTGCCGGATCACGTAGACCGGCTCGTAGCGGCCGCCGACTTCCACCCAGCGTTCGCCGGAGATGTACCACGCCTGCCAGCGCGCACCGCAGGCTGGCCGTGCGTCGGCGTCCTGCCCCGCCGGCTCGCATTCGATCCAGGGGGTGACGGCGAGGTACGGCTCTTCCGGCGTACGGTCGAGCACCGGACCCTGGTAGGCGCGCTGGAACGTAAGCCCACCATCGTCGCTGACCGCGAGCCCGGTCGCGTTGTGGTACGGCACGGTCAGCCGCCGGTTCCAGCCGCTGTAGTACATCCACACCCGGCCTTCCCGCTGATGCACCCAGGCCGGCATCACGCCCTCGTCGTCGAAGGTGCCCGGCGCGCCGAGCCCGAGCACGGGCGAGCGGTGGCAGTCGAGCAACCGTGTCGGATCGTCGCGGTCGACGTCGATGAAGGTCGGGAAGCTTCGGCCGTCCGCGCCGCGGCCGGCGTAGTACACGCGCAGGCGGTCCGTCATCACGAGCACCGTCGGAACCTGAGCATGGCTGCCGGCCCACTCGGGATGGGCACGCGGGTCGAACACCTGCCCGAGTTTGCGCCAGTGCCAGCCGGTGGCCGTGGCCTCGGCTGCAACAGGGCTGTCCGACGCGAGCGTGATCGGGGATGGCATCAGGGTATCCAGGGTCGCTCCACTCAGATGCCGCGCAGCCGGTGGCTGGGCACGCGCGAGGCTTCGGTCTTCGGGCCGACGTACACCTCGGCGTCCTTCGTGTCGGCGAGGATCACCACGCCGGCACCGATCACGTTGCGCGCGCCGATCCGGACATTGTCACGAATCGTCGCGTTGACGCCGATGAAGCTCGACTCGCCGACCTCGACCGATCCGGACACGACCACATGCGAGGCGAGGAAGCAGTGGTCGCCGATCGTCGAGTGGTGTCCGATATGGTTGCCCGCCCACAGCCATACATCGCGTCCGAGGCGCGAGAACGCCTGCACGTTGTTCAGTTCCATCACGAAGGTATTGCTGTCCGGCACCACTTCGCCAGCGACCCGCGCACGCGAGCTGATGTAGTTCGCGCAGCGGTAGCCATCGGCCTGCACCCTTGCCACCGTGCCGGCGCGTGCCTGGTTCAGACGCCCGTAGGCGATCGCCACGAACATCGCATGGGTCGCGGCTGGCCAGCACGCCATCGCCTGCGCATACGGCAGCACCGGCAGGCCGAGCAGGGTGTCGGCAGCGAGATACTCCGGGTCGACCGTGAATCCGACCACCTCGTAGTCCGAATCGTGCGCGAAGCAGTGCCATGCCACCTCCGCGATCTGGCCGGCGCCGAACACCACCAGCGGCTGACGCGAGGCCATCGCTAGCCCACCGCGCGCAGGTGCGCGCCGCGCGAACTGCTGCTGCGCGTAGCCTTGGCGACACCGGTACGGCCACGCCCGCCCAGCGAGAGTATGGCCTGCAGCGCACCGGTCACCCGCTCGATGTCGGCCAGGCTCATCTCGAGGTGGAACGGCAACCCGAGCAGATGCTGGTCCAGGTGCTTGACGAGCACATGGTCATCGGCCTGCGTCAGCGACAGGAATGCGGGGTGAGCATAAATGCCCGGGCAGTACCAGCGGCGCGAGCCGATACCGCGCGATGCAAGGAACTCCGCCACGGTTTCCGCGCGCAGCCGGTCTGGCAAGCGCACCACGCCCAGCGAATAGACGCCGCCGGCCGGACGCTCCTGCAGCACGATCTCCGGGCAGGTATCCGTCAGCGCCTGCCGGTAGGTCGCCATCAGCCGGCGCCGCGCCGCGCTGATCGCGGGCCAGCGATCGAGGGCGGCCAGCCCGACGGCGGCGGCATACTCGCTCATCTTGCCGTTGACCCCGATATCCGAGATCAGGCCACCCGCAGACATGTAGCCGAAATTGGACAGGCGTCGCACCCGCGCGACGATCTCGGCATCGCGCGCGACCACGAAGCCGCCCTCCCCGGCACCCAGCGCCTTGGTCGCATGCATGCTGTAGGCGACCACGGTATGGCGGCCGATGCGCTGGTTGCCGAAGGCTCCTGCGGCATCGATCACGACAGGGACGCCGGTCTCCTCGGTCAGCTGATCCCAGGCGTCTGCGTCGAGTGCACCGCCGAACGCGGCCACCGGCATGATCGCCCGGATGCCGCGCACCCGGTTCATCGCAGCGCGCGCGATCTCCGGTGTCAGCACCCAGCGCGCCGGGTCGACGTCGGCGAGAACCGGCTCGAACCCGGCCTGGAGGATGCCGGATACCGTGCCGGGAAACGTCAGCGAAGGCACGAGCACCTTCACCCGCGGACGGTCGACGCTCGCCATCAGCGCGAGTTGCAGGCCGACGGTGCAGTTGGCGACGGTGGTCAGGGCCACCGGCTGCTCGCTCAGTGCGGCGCAGTCGGCAGACAGCCGTTTCTCGAGCTCCAGGCACAGGGGCCCGAAGTTGGCGTACTGCTGCGCCTCGTCGATCCGCCGCAGGTAGGGCAACAGGTCGTCCACCGACGGCATGTCGGGCTTGAGCACCGGGATGGGGTTCATGCTGCTGCCTCCTTTCGGGCCACGCTTTCGACCAGGAATCCGGCCATTTCCGCTGCGCAGTCCGCCTGTCGGAACAGAACATCGGACCGGGCCCGCAAATCTTGAGCGAGCTGCTGGCGCAGCGACGGTTCCGCGGCCAGCGTCACCGCGCGCGAAACGAAATCGTCGACGTCGGCGGCCACCAGCCAGTCGATTTCCATCATGCGCAGCAACGCCTGGGTACCGCGCCCCGACAGGCGTTCGGACGGCAGGGTCAGCACCGGTATCGCCTGCCCGAGCGCGTTGATGGCGGTCGTGCCCATTCCGAAAGGCCAGCAGTCGAGGACCGCATCGGCTGCCTGCAGCCAGGACTGGAAGGTCCGCGCATCCGCCCAGGGCTCGAACCGTACCCGGCCTGCGGCGGCACCCATGGTCTCGCGCTGGCGCGCCTCGGTCAGCACACGCCAGTGCGCCTGTCGCTCGTCCTCGAACAGCACCACGCAGGCCTTCGGGTCGCGCTCGATCAGGGCAGCCAGGGCCACGTCGAAATCCGGGTGCAGCTTGTGCAACTTTACCGGGCACAGGTACACATGCTCGCCGGCTAGCCCCAGCTGGGCCCGGCTCGCCAGGTCGGGCATGACGGCCGGCCGGGTGAGCACGCTGTTGTAGGCGTCCAGCAGCACCAGTTGCTCGCTGTAGAAGGCCTGTGCGGCTGGCGTCTCCAGCCAGCGGCTGGACAGCAGGTAGTCGATGTTCGGGCTACCGCTGGTCTCGGGATGGCCACCGCTGAGGCACTGCACCCGGGCAAGGCGCGACAACGAGAGCGGATAGGTGATCCGATCCATGCCGATGTCGGTGTAGAACAGGACATCCAGGTCGAGCGAGGCGATCGCCGCGCGTATCGAGGACAGGTTGCCGCGTGGCGAGATCCAGCCGGCGCAATTCGACCGGATGCTCGTCGTCACCTCGTCGTCCTTGTGCCCGAGCGAGATGCCGACGATCTCCAGCCTTGGATCGGCAGCCAGACCGGCGATCAGCCGCGTGAACGACATACCGACCGAATGCCGGAAGAAATACTGCGACACGAATCCGACCCGCACGCGAGAGCGGGTACGCGGTGCCCCGACATGCGGCGATTCGCAGCCGAGCTCGGGCGCCATCTTCAGGTAGAGGGCGGCCAGGTCGGACAGCGTCTGGCGATTGTTCCACCCACGATAGGCGAAGTAGAACGGCGGATCGAGGTACTTCATCACCCGGGCCTCGGTCGCGCTTTGCGGCGCGGCGGCCAGCGACTGCATGTCGGCGCGGATGCGCTGGCGGTCGGCCTCGATCGAGGCCTTCGTGCCCATGATCGCGGGCAGCAGCGTCGCTGCCCGCAGGCGCAGCGTGGCGTCGTCCGACAGCGCCGCCGCATGCAGGAAGGTCTGCCGCGCCGCAGCTGTATCGCCGAGTTGTACTAAGGTCATCGCCAGGTTTGCATGCGCCTCCGCGAAACCGGGGCGCAGCGCGATCGCGCTCCTGAAGGACGATGCCGCGTCCCGCGCTCGACCGAGTTCCTGCGCTGCGAGGCCGGCGCCATTGAGCGCCTCGACGAACGACGGTGAGAGCTCCAGGGCACGTCGGAAGTCTTCGGCGGCCTCCGGGAAACGCTGCTCGCGCAAGTCCACGTTGCCGAGGTTGTTCAATGCTTCGGCGTGGGCGGGGTCGGCATCGAGCGCGCACAGGAAGCATGCGCGCGCATCGTCGAGCAGATGCTCGTCCAGGAACAGGATGCCCAGGTTGTTGTAGGCGCCAGCGTGCGCAGGCGCCAGTTCGAACACGCGCTCGTAGGCGGCCACCGCATCGACGCCGCGACCGAGCGCAGCGAGCGCAGCGGCCCGGCAGAAGTGGGCATCGGCATCGTCGGGCCGCTGTTCGCAGGCTCGCTCGAAGCAGTCGAGTGCCTCCGCTCGCCGGCCGACGGCTTCGAGGATGACGCCGAGGTTTCGCCAGGCTTCGGGGAACGCAGGGCGCTGGGCAACCGCGCGGCGCAGCGCGGCGATCGCGTCGTCTTTGCGCATCAGCGCACCGAGTTCGTTGCCCAGATTGCACCATGCCTCGGGGAACACCGGCTGCAGTTTCACCGCCCGGCGATAGGCCTTCTCGGCGTCCGCATGGCGCTCGAGCTTCTGCTGCGCGAAGCCCAGCTTGAACCAGCCGAGCGCGCTGCCGCGGGCACGCGCGACGCAACGCTCGAATGCCTCGGTCGCAAGTGCATCGGCGCCGGTCTCCGCATGCAGGTCGCCGATCGCCATCCACACGTCGGCCTGCATAGGATCCGCTGCGATCGCCTGCTGCAGGCAGGACATGGATTGTTCCCGGTCACCGCTGGCCTTCTCGAGCAGGCCGAGCAGGTACAGCACCCGCGCGCTGTCGGGCTGCGCGTCGAGGATCGAACGGTAGGCGCGGCGCGCTGCGTCGAACTGGCCGGAATCGTGCAGCAGGGCCGCTTCAGCCAGGGTTGGCCCGGCGCTCATGACGCGGCTCCGGCGACGTCATGCTGCCGCCCGGACCGGCAAGGCTTGCCACGCGTGGCGCGATGTCGGCAGGAAATGTCGAGATGGCAGTTCATGCACACGACGAGTGCAGAAAGCGTGCCACCGCACCGACACAGGCATCCTGTGCGGCGCGCGGCGACGCTGCCTGGCACCAGGCCAGTGCCTGGCCCGCCGCGGGACGACGATGCTAGTCGTCCGCCAGGGCCTCGCCGGGGAACAGGGCTTCGCTGAACCCGAACTGACGCAGGTCGCGGATGCGCATCGGATAGAGGATGCCCATCAGGTGGTCGCATTCGTGCTGCACCACCCGCGCATGGAAGCCCGACACCGTACGATCGACCGGCTCACCCGACGGGGTCAGGCCGCGGTAGCGCAGATGCTTCCAGCGCGGCACCACGCCACGCATGCCGGGCACCGACAGACAGCCCTCCCATCCGTCCTCGATTTCCTCGCCTGCAGGCTCCAGGACCGGATTGAGCAGTTCGGTGTACGGCACATCGTCCGCGTCGGGATAGCGCGGATTGGACGCGACGCCGAAGATCACCACCTGCAGCGAGATACCGATCTGCGGCGCGGCAAGCCCTGCGCCATCGAGGGCGGCCATCGTGTCACGCATGTCCTGCAGCAGGGCCGCGAGCTCGGGCGTACCGAATGCATCGACCGGCCGCGCGACCTGCAGCAGCACGGGGTTTCCCATCCGCAGGACGTCACGAACCATGGCATTCCACGCATCGGTCGAGGATATGCTGGACCCGCTGCATGGCCACCGAAAGCACGCCACCGATGATGTGCAAGTCGATCGCATGCGCACTGTTGCCGCGGCCGGCGGCGAAGTTGGCCACCACGGCGAGAGCCGCATAGGAAAGCCCGAGCTCGCGCGCCAGCGCGGCCTCGGGCATTCCGGTCATGCCGACCATGTCGGCGCCGTCGCGCTCGAGCCGGTCGATCTCGGCAGCGGTCTCCAGCCGCGGCCCCTGCGTTACCGCATAGACACCGTCCGCAATCATCGCTTCGCCTGCGGCTGCCGCTGCTGCCAGCAGGCTCGCCCGCAGCTGCGGGCAGTAGGGCTCGGTGAAGTCGACATGCGTGACGGGCTGATCGGGTCCCTCGAAGAAGGTTCCGCGGCGGCCGTGCGTGTAGTCGATGATCTGGTGCGGTACCGCGAGCACGCCTGGCGCCAGGTCTGCGCGGATGCCACCGACGGATGCAACGGAAATGATCGCGTCTACGTTCTCCTCGCGCAGTGCCCAGATGTTCGCGCGGTAGTTGACCTCGTGCGGCGCGATCGTGTGGCCATGTCCGTGGCGCGGCAGGAACACCACGTCGCGCCCGCACAGGCGCCCGAACGTCAGTGCGCCCGAGGGTTCGCCATAGGGTGTGCGCACCACGCGCCGGTGCGGCGCCTCGATCGTGGCAAGCTTCCCGAGGCCGGAGCCTCCGATGATCGCGAGCATGTGAGTCCTTTGTTCCGGAGCGTGTCAGTACGCAGAAGCGGGGGTGGACGGCGCACGCCCTTCGACCGCCCAGTCGAACGCGCGCTCGCACTGTATGCGCACGGTATCGAGCACCGGCAGCGCGGAAGCCTCCGGCTTCATGGCCAGTGGCAGTTCGGTGCATCCAAGTACCACCGCATCGAGCGAAGCATGGCGATCGACGACGCGCAGCAGGCGGTCCTGGTACTCGTCCAGCCATTCGCCGCGCGCAAGCGGTGCCTGGATCGCCTGCACCTCGGCACGGTCGGGAACATCCGGAACCACCGCCTCGATGCCGTGCGCCGCCAGGCGCCGCGCGAAGAAGCCGTCTTCCATCGTGAAGCGGGTGGCGAGCAGGAGCACCCGGCGATACCCCGCAGCCCGGGCCACGTGGGCCGTCTCGTCGACGATGTGGAACAGCGGCATCGGCAGCGCCAGCCGGTCGACAAAGGTATCCAGCGACTTGTGAAGCGTGTTGTTGCCGAGGATGATGCAGCCGGGCCGGCAGGCCGCCAGTGCGCGCAGTTCGGCCTCGAGCAACGGTGCGATGCCGTCGAATGCCTCGGGCGGAACGCCGTCACCCGGATAACGGCTGCGGATATCGTGGTAATCGATGCTGTGCACGAGCAGCCGCGCGGAGTGGTGGCCGCCGAACCGTTCCTGGGCGAGTTCGTTCAGGAGTCGGTAGTAGATCACGGTTGAGGGCCAGCTGGTCCCGCCGAGAAGGCCGATCGTCTTCAAGGCTGCCGGCCGACCGCGTAGATCCCCGGCAGGTTGCGCCAGGCGCCGTTGACGTCCATGCCGCAGCCGAACACATAACGGTCGGGAACCGTCACGCCGACATAGTCGGCGCGCACGGGCTTCTCCTGCTGCAGCAGCTTCTCGCAGAGCACGGCACTGTGGAACGCGCGCACGCCCTCGGACAGGAACCGCTCGCGCACCGCCGCCAGCGTGCGCCCTTCGTCCAGGATGTCGTCGACCACCAGGACCGTGCGGTCCTTCAGCGGTACGTGCGGTGCGACTGGCCAGCGGACCTCGCCGCCGGTGGTACCGCCGCGATAGCGCGTCACGTGGATGAAGTCGAACTCCAGCGGGAAGCGCAGGCGCGGCAGCAGTTGCCCCGCGAAAACGACGCCACCACCCATCACCGCCAGTACCAGCGGTTCGGTATCGCGGAGCCGCGCGACGATCTGCACAGCCACACGGTCGATCGCCTGCGCGATCTCGGCCTCGCCATGAAGCAGCTCGGCGGCTTCGAGGATGTTCCAGGCCTGCGTTCGGTCGATCATCGCTTGCTCATGGTCGTTTCCAGTCTATTCGATCGGCCACGGCGACTCAATCGGCCCCGTCGGCCCCGGCGCCCTGCCTCAGCAGTACCTGCAACCCAGCCTCGTCGAGCACGGCGACGCCCAGCGCGCGGGCCTTCTCGAGCTTGCTGCCAGCCTCGTCGCCGGCCACCACGTAGTCGGTCTTCTTCGACACGCTGCCCGCCACCTTGCCGCCCGCCGCTTCGATCAGCGCACGAGCCTCGTCGCGCGACAGCCCTGGCAGGGTGCCGGTCAAGACGAACGTCCTGCCAGCGACCGCCCCGGCGCCATCCACGACCGTCGGGCCCGCCGCGACTGGCTGCGGCTGTACGCCGGCCTGCAACAGCGCATCGATCACTTCGCGGTTATGCGACTGCGCGAAGAACGTGGCGATGCTCTGCGCGACCACCGGACCGACATCGGGCACCTGCAGCAGCTCGGGCTCGGTGGCGCGCATCAAGGCCTCGAGTGTCCGGAAATGCCGAGCGAGGTCGCGCGCGGTCGTCTCGCCTACGTTGCGAATACCCAGCGCGAACACCAGCCTGGAGAGGGTGGGACGGCGGCTGGCGTCGATCGCGGCGACCAGGTTTCCTGCGGACTTCTCGGCCATTCGTTCCAGCCCGCCCAGCTGCCCCACGGTGAGCCGGTACAGGTCGGCGGGCGTGCGCACCAGCGGCGTGGCCTGCGCGGACGGCAAGCCTGGGTCGTCGCCGGGCGCCGGGACGCCGCCCACCAGCTGATCGACCAGCTTCTCCCCGAGGCCTTCGATGTCCATCGCCCGGCGCGAGGCGAAATGCAGCAGCGCCTGCTTGCGCTGCGCCGCGCAGAACAGCCCCCCCGTACAGCGGCTGATCGCCTCGCCGTCCGGCTTCACGACCGCCGAACCGCAGACCGGGCACCGGCTCGGCATCGTGAATACGATCGTATCCGGCGGCCGCCGTTCCGGCACGATCCGCACGACTTCGGGGATCACATCGCCGGCGCGCCGTACCACCACCACGTCTCCGACCCGGACATCCTTTCGCCGCACCTCGTCTTCGTTGTGCAGGGTGGCGTTGGTGACGGTGACGCCGCCCACGAACACCGGCCTGAGCCGCGCGACCGGCGTCAGTGCCCCGGTGCGTCCGACCTGCACGTCGATGCCGGCCAGTTCGGTCAACGCCTCCTCGGCCGGGAACTTGTGCGCGAGGGCGAACCGTGGTGCGCGCGACACGAACCCCAGGCGCTGCTGATCGACGATCGAATCAACCTTGTAGACGACGCCGTCGATGTCGTAGGGCAACATGCCTCGGCGTCCGCCGATGTCGCGGAAATAGCCGAGCAGCCCGTCCACTCCGCTCACCGTCGCGCGATCGGGTGTGACCGGAAAGCGCAGCGAAGCCAGCCAGTCCATGAGCGCGCTGTGCCGGTCTGCCGGCAGTTGTACGTCGTCCCCGGCGACGACGCCATAGGCGAAGAACCACAGGCGGCGCGCGGCAGTCACCGTCGGGTCGAGCTGGCGCAGCGAGCCAGCCGCCGCGTTGCGCGGATTCACGAACTCGCGCTCTCCGCGCGCGCGCTGTGCGTCGTTGATCCGCATGAAGTCGCGCCGAAGAATCAGGACTTCCCCTCTGACTTCCAGCAGTGGGGGGGCGGTCTCGATGCGCAGCGGGATCGCCTGCATCGTGCGCAGGTTCGCGGTCACGTCCTCCCCCGCCTCGCCGTCGCCGCGTGTGGCACCGGTCGCGAACCGGCCGTCGACATAGGTGAGACTCACGGCGAGGCCGTCGAACTTGGGTTCCACGGCGTAGCGAATCGGGCCGCCGCTGCCCAACGCCTCGCGCGCGCGTCGATCGAAGGCGACGACCTCCTCGTCGCTGAACGCATTGTTCAGCGAAAGCATCGGCACCCGATGCGCGACGGTGGCAAAGGCCGAAGAAGGTGCGGCACCGACCCGCTGCGTCGGCGAATCCGGGGTCGCCAGCCCGGGGTGCGCACGCTCCAGGGCGTCCAGTTCCTGGAACAGACGGTCGTACTCGGCATCCGGCACCGACGGCGCGTCCAGCACGTAATACGCGTGCGAATGGCGGTGCAGTTCCTGCCTCAGCCAGGCCACCCGTGACGCCGGATCTTCAGAACCTGCCATGGCCACGAGCCTAGCCGAAGATGCGACGCGCGATCGCGTCCCCGGGCTCGATGCCCCGTGCCCGCATCGCCTTGAGCATCGATGCCAACTGCACGCGGATGCGGCCGATGCTCGCCTCGTCGAGCACGCGCCCGGAGTCGTCGATTACGCTGCCCGACAGCGCCTGCGCGAACTGTCGGGCCTGGGTCGCCATGCGCTCGAACTGCGCGACCGTACCGGGCGCACGCGGCACGTCGAGCAGCAGCGAGATCGCGCGCACCGCCTGGCTGCGCAGGGCCTGCGGATCGAGGCCACCGCCATTGCCATCGGTCAGCGTGCACAGCGTATTGCCCGCATCGTCGGCCAGCACGTAGGTGTGGTCGGGCAGCGCCCGGAAGCCCGCCGCCTCGATCAGTCCACGCAGCTTCGTTCCGGCAAACCCGCCGCTGGACGCCGCGACGTTCAACCCGATGGCGACATCGACCGAGTTGCAGAACTCGTACAACGCGCCCGCCTGGGCTGCGCTGGTCGCGGGGTCGGGGGCCGTGACCTGCCCGCCAACGCTGGCGGCCGCCCGATGGGCATTCGAGACAAACACCTGCAGTTCGGCCGTGGACGCAGGACCGCGCGGATCCACCACCTGGATGCGCAGGATACGGTCGATGGTCGCCTGCTCGCCGACCTCGTCGCCGTCCGCGCTGGCGATGGCGAGCAGGTCCGGATCGAGCCAGTCGGAAAGCCGACGCTCGCCCGACACGTCGGAACGGATCACCGCCAGCGCGGCCGCATCGACGATCGCCGGCAACCGGAACACAATGGGATACCAGAGTCCGGCCGGTCCCTCGAGGCCGGTGGCAGGCTCAGCCCGCGGATCGACGCGGCGCGTGCCGGTGTGCACCGCAGGCGCACTGGCACCGGAGGCGGCCGGTGCGGACGGTCCCGCGTCCAGCGATGGGCGTGCGCCATCGGCGCCCGGGTCAAAGCCCGGCTCCGCCCGCTCGTGCACAGCGGTGGCAAACGCACCGAGGATGGGTTCGCGCCGCTCATCGAGGCGATGGCCGGGCTGAACCGCCGGCTCGATCATGGGCGGGTCGTCGCGCGCGTCGACCGCTTCGACACGACCGGATACGCCGGATTCGCGCGGGTGGTCGCCGGGCAGCAGCGCATCGTCCTGAGCATCCGGCAGCAACGCGTCCGACTTGCGGCGGAACTGGCGCTCCTGCCATTGATTGTAGATCGCGACCGCCACTACGGCGAGCACGCCGAGGACGATCAGTGCTCCCTGCAGATCAGTCATCGGTATCGGTCACGCTGCCTGATCTTCGGTGAGACGCATCGCCTGCTCCATGTCGACGGTCACCACCCGCGATACGCCCTGCTCCTGCATCGTCACCCCGACGAGCTGGTGTGCACCTTCCATCGTGATCTTGTTGTGCGAGATGAACAGGAACTGGGTGTGCTCGGACATCTTGGTGAGCAGGTTGCGGAAGCGTTCGGTGTTCGTGTCGTCGAGCGGCGCATCGACCTCGTCGAGCAGGCAGAACGGGGCGGGATTGAGCTGGAACAGCGAAAAAACCAGCGACATCGCGGTCAGCGCCTTCTCACCGCCGGACAGGAGCTGGATCGACGCATTCTTCTTGCCCGGTGGGCGGGCGAAGATCTGGACGCCACTGTCGAGGATCTCTTCGCCGGTGAGCACCAGTTCGGCATGGCCGCCACCGAACAGCGCCGGGAACATCCTGGCGAGGTGACCATTGGCCTCGGCGAAGGTCGCCATCAGGCGCTCGCGGGTTTCCTTGTCGATGCGCCGGATCGCGGTCTCGAGCGTGCCGATCGCCTCGTTCAGGTCGGCTGCCTGCGCGTCGAGGGCGTTCTTCTTCTCGGTCGCCCCACCGAGTTCCTCGAGCGCTGCCAGGTTCACCGCACCGAGCGCGTTGATCTCGGCCTGCAGGCGATTGATCTCGCCGGCCAGCGTCCGCGGGCGCGGCCCGTCCTCGGCCCGCGCCGCCAGCGCGGCCTCGTCGGCGCCCGACTCGACCAGCTTGGCGGCGAACTGTTCCTCGGTAAGCCGCGCCTCCTGCTCCTTCAGCTTCGCCTCGCCGATCGCATTGCGCAGCGGCTCGTGCTTCTGCTCGGAAGTCAGGCGCTCCTCGTCGATGCTGCGCAGCTGCGATTCGAGCCCTGACAAGGTGTTGCGCGCAGCCGACATCGCGGCCTCGCGCACTTCACGGGCCGAGAGGGCGGCCTGCAAGGCTTCGACGATCGGTGCTTCTTCGAACTGCTGCGCCTCGGCCGCCAGCCGATCGACTTCAGCGACGAGCCCGGCCAGTTCGCGTTCGCTGACGGCCACCGCGTTCTCGCCGTCCCGGATCCTCGACTGCGCGGACTCCATGCGGTAGCGCAGCTGCTGCACCGCCTGGGTCGCCTGCTGCGCAGAGTCGCGCGCCCGCGACAGCTGCCCCTGCGCCCGGCCTGCGTCCGAGCGCGTGGTAGCGAGTTGGGCGCCGATCGACTGCAGCTGCTCGGCAAAGCGTTGCAGGTTCTGGTCGGTTTCGGCCAGGCGAGTGACCTCGGCCGCGCGCTCGGTCTCGATCTCGGTCGACTCGCGGTCGATCTGCGCGATGCGCTGCTCGACGCGGTCGGCCTGTTCGGTCTGGCGCACCAGATGCATCTGCGAAGCGTGCTGGTTCTGCCGCAGTTCATCGGCCAGCCGGCGCTTGTCGGCGAGGTCACGGCGCGCACGCGCCACCCCTTCGGTGGCCTCGATGTGGCGGCCACGCGCATCCGACAACTGACCGGACATCGTCTCGATCTGCGCCGCCAGCGCCTCGATCTCGCGCTGGCGGGCCAGCACGCCATGCACTTCGGAATCGGGGGCGTAGAACACGACACTGGAGCGGCTGAGCAGATGACCTTCGCGGGTAACCATCATCGCGCCGGCGGGCAACCGCTCGCGCAGCCGCATGCCCTCGTCGAGGGTCGCCGCGATAAAGACCTGGCTCAGCCAGTCGCCCAGCACCGGCTCGGTACGCGCATCCTCGCAGCTCACCAGTTCGCGCAGCGGACGGCCGAGCACGCCAAGTGACCCGGTAGTGGCAGCGCCAGCGGAAAGCTCGTACACCGCGACCTTGGCGCCCGGCATGTCGCCCAGCCAGCCCGCACCGGCATCGATGCGCTCGACCGCGAATGCATTCAGACGCTCACGCAGCACCGCTTCGAGCGCATTTTCCCAGCCCTCCTCTATGCGCAGCCCCTGCCAGAGGCGACGCGCATTGGCCAGCCCGTGCCGGGCCGCCCAGTCGCGCGTGGCCTGTGCATTGGCCAACCGACTCTGCAATTGCTCCAGGGCATCGCGCCGCGCCTGCACCCTGGTAAGTTCGCGGTTCGCCCCGTCGACGGCCGACTGCGCCTCGCGCGCGGCGATCTCGCCCTGCGCCAGCGTCTGCTCGGCCGACGAAGCGCCGGCCCGCATCTCGGCGAGCTGGGCACCGAGCGCCGCCACGGCTTCCTGCATCGCCGCCAGTGCCTCGCGATCGGGCGGCTGCAGCCCGGCGCGCTCGGCCGCCAGCCGCTGAGCCCGCTGGCCAAGCTGTTCGGCCAGCCGCTGGGACGAACCGCGGCGGGTCTCTTCGACCTGCCAGAGCTGCTCGGCCTGCGCCAGCGCGCGCTCTGCCTCGCGCACGCGTGCATGGGCATCGCGTGCCGCCGCCTCCGACTGCGGCAGCAGTGCGGATTCGTGCTCGGCGTTGGCGCGCGCAGTGTCCGCCTGAGCCTCGAGCGACTTCGCATCGCCCTGCCATTGGGCGAGACTGGCAATCAGACCATCGCGGCGCTCGCCAGTCTGCTCGAGGCGCGCGCGCGCCTGCACCAGTTGGCTCTCGACGCGCGAGCGCGTATCGCGCAGGTGGGCGAGCTGCTGTTCGAGGCGGGCCACTTCCGCGTTCGACTCGTACAGTTCGCCCTGCGCCACGCGCGTGGCATCGTTGGCGAGCTGCTGCTCGTCGCGCGTCGCGGCGAGACGCTTCTCGACCTCGCGCAGTCGCGCGGTCTCGGTCTCGAGTTCGATCGACAGCCGCTCGACTTCGCGCTGCTGGCGCTCGCGCAAAGCGCTCGCCTCGCTGCGGCGCAGGTACCAGAGCAGGTCCTGCGCCGACGTGAGTTCGGTCGTAAGCTGCTGGAACTGTGCGGCGACTGCGGCCTGCGAGGTGAGCCGCTCGATCTGCCGCTCCAGCTCGAGCCGGATGTCATCCACGCGCGCCAGGTTCTGGCGCGCGTCGGAAAGCCGGTTCTCGGTCTCGCGGCGGCGCTCCCGATAGCGCGACACCCCGGCAGCCTCTTCAAGGAAGACGCGCAGTTCCTCCGGCTTGGCATCGATGATGCGCGAAATGGTGCCTTGCTCGATGATCGCGTAGCCGCGGCCGCCGAGACCGGTGCCGAGGAAAACGTCGGCAACATCGCGCCGACGCACATGCTGGTTGTTGATGTAGTAGGCCGAGTCGCCGTCCCGCTCGAGCACCCGCTTGATCGACAATTCGGCATAGCTCGCCCACTGCCCGCCGGCCTTGCCGAGGCTGTTGTCGAACACGAGTTCGACGCTCGCACGGTTCGCCGGCTTGCGGGTGGCCGAGCCGGCGAAGATCACGTCCTGCATGGTCTCGCCGCGCAGGTGGCGCGCGGAAGATTCGCCGAGCACCCAGCGGGTTGCGTCGATCACGTTCGACTTGCCGCAGCCGTTCGGGCCGACCACGCCGACGATCTGCCCGGGCAGGCGGATCTGCGTGGGATCGACGAACGACTTGAATCCGGACAGGCGTATTTCGGTCAGGCGCACTTAGGTAGCTTCGACGGTCTGATGGGAGTAACCCGTGAGTTTAGCCGAAGGCAACCCGGCAGGCGGCTTGACCGTCGGGATCGATCGTCGGACACTGCGTTGCTCGCCTTTCGAGGATCAGCGACATGCCGATCGAAGCACTGGACCACTACAATATCTGTACCGCCGATCTCGATCGGGCGCGGCGGTTCTACGCCGAGGTGGTCGGCCTGCGCGACGGCGCCCGCCCGCCCTTCGGCCGGCCGGGCGCCTGGATGTACCTCGGCGACCACGCGATCCTGCACATCTCCACCGCCCGGGTGCCCGATTCGAGCAAGCGCGACGCCTACGATCACGTGGCGTTCCGCGCCTCGGGCCTCGCGGCCACTCGCGCGACGCTCGACCGGCTGGGCATCCGCAACCAGTCCTTCGCGGTGCCCGACCGCAATCTGGTTCAAGTGTTCTTCCGCGATCCCGACGGCGCCGAGATCGAGCTGATCTTCTCCGGCGACGAGGCGGCCACCGACATCGCCGGCGGCGTCGCGGTCGATGCCACCAGCGGCCGCAGCACCTGACCCGCGGCCGTTCACTCGTCGGTGCGGCCGATGAACCGTACCGAAGCCTGGATCCGCTTCACCTCGCGCTGCCACGCAGCCGCGTACTCGGCGCCCTCCATGTAGGCAACCGTCGACAGCGAGCGGGCCATCGCATTGCGGAACTCTTCGTCCTGCGCCGACGCACGTACCGCGTCCTGCAGGATCTTGAGGGTCGAGGGCGGCGTCTTCGCCGGCGCGAACAGCGCGGTCCAGAGGGTGAACTCGATGTCGATGCCGCTTTCGCGGAAGGTCGGCACGTCCGGGAAGGCAGGGATCCGCGCCCCGCCCCACTGGGCGATCGCGCGCACCCGGCCGCCCTTCACCTGCGGCATGGCCACGCTCGGCGCCGAGGCGACCGCGGTCGCATGGCCACCGACCACCGCCGCGATTGCAGGCGCACCGCCGGTATACGGAACGTGGCGCAGCTTGATACCGGCGGCCTGCTCGAGGATCGCGATCGGCAGGTGCGTGGTGCCGTAGGTGCCCGACGAGGAGACAAGGAAGTCCGCCGGCCTGGCCTTGGCCAGTGCCACGAACTCCTTCACGGTGCGTACCGGCAACGACGGATTAACCAGCAGCATCGCCGGGTCGGCGGTGATCTGCGCCAGTGGTACGAACTGCGACAACTGGTAGCCCGGCGCGCGCTGGAACACCTCGTCGATCGCCGGGATCGCCGCGAACGCGGGCGACTGCAGCAGCAGGGTGTATCCGTCCGGGGTGGCGTTGGCTACCGCCATCGTGCCCACCGCCGAGGCGGCACCCGGCCGGTTCACCACCAGCACCGGCTGGCGCCATTGCCGTTGCATCGAGGCCGCCAGGCCGCGCGCGACGATATCGACGAAGCCGCCCGGCGCGTTCGGGTTGACGATGGTCACCGGCCGTACCGGGAACGGGTCATCCGCGCCCCAGGCTGACAGCGGCAGGCAGGCCGCGACGGTTAGTACGGACAGGCGAAACCGATTCATGTGGCACTCCTCCATGGAATCCCGGTGCGCCGTCCGATCTGCAGCCGGCCCTTCGCGCGCGGGCCGTCAGAATACCGCCTCGGCAGCGCTGGCTCCAGCCCCGCCTTCCGGATTGGCCAGCCGCCCCCGCGCGGGCACCCGGAGCGCCCGCCGCTATACTCAACTACCGCAGGCCGACGCCCGCCGCCCATCCCGCCACTCCCGCAGAATCCCTCATGCCCGCACGATCCAAGAGTGCCGGCGGCCCTGCCGCCGATGCCCGTCCCGCCCCTGTCGCGGGACCGTCCCGCGACCTCGAGACCTTCCCGAACCCGGCGCCCTCGCGCGACCTGCGCGTACACATGGAAATCCCGGAGTTCACCTGCCTGTGCCCGAAGACCGGCCAGCCCGACTTCGCGACGCTGGTACTCGACTACGTCCCGGACCGGCTGTGCGTCGAACTCAAGAGCCTCAAGCTCTATGTCTGGTCGTACCGTGACCAGGGCGCGTTCCATGAAGCGGTGACGCACCGTATCCTCGACGACCTCGTGCGCGCGACCCGCCCGCGCTTCATGCGGCTCAAGGCGAAATTCTTCGTCCGCGGCGGGGTCTTCACGACGGTGGTCGCCGAACATCGCAAGGCCGGGTGGAAACCGCCGGTGCCGGTCGTGCTCGAAGCGCTCGACTCGCAGCAGAGCGTGCGCGGCTGACGCCGCAGTCGACGATGCGCGAGGACGCACCTGAGCACGCATCGCTGTCGGCCACCGCTGCGGTGGCCCTGCGCTGGCGCATCGGCGGGCGCGCGGGCGCGGCGCAGCTGCACGCCGAATGTGCCGCGAGCGTCCGGGCACTGGCCGCCTGCCTGGACGCGGAGGGTGCGGCGCCTGACGGGCTGCCGCCGGACCGTGTCGAAGCGAAGATCGACCTGCTGCTGGTGACCCTCGACCGCCTGTCGGCCGCGATCGATCCGGCCGCGTCCGACGGCGGACGCAGTGAATTTCTGTACTGCGATGCCCGCTTCACCGCCGGCTCTGTCGAATGGGACGAACCCGTGCCGCCCCCCGACGGTACGGTGGTGGTGGTCGAGGTGCGGGTGGCCACCGGGCACCCGGTCACCGCGTGCCTGCCGGCCACGCTAGCCCGTCATCCGGATGCGCCGGTGGCAGCGCCCGGCGCGGCTGCGGTCCGCGTGCTTGCGACGCTGGCCCCGATGCCGGAGGCGACGCGCGATGCCTATGAACGCTGTGTGTTCATCCTGCATCGCAGGGCAATCCGCCGCGCGCACGGAGATTTCGGCGCGGCGTGAACCGTACCTGAGCGCATCGGCAGCAGCCGCCGGCCGCCCCGGCGATATACTCGCGCCTCGCCCTTCCAAGGGCCGGGCGACCGCCTGCCGGCCGCCCGGCCACCGCCCGACTTGAATCCCGATCTGGATCTGCTCCAACCGTATCCATTCCAGCGCCTCGCCAGTCTGTTCGGCAGCGTCGTGCCGAACCCGGCCCTGCGCCCGATCAGTCTGGGCATCGGCGAACCGAAGCATCCGACACCGGAGCGCATCCGCGCAGCCATCACCGCGAACCTGGACGGCCTGGCGACCTACCCGGCCACGGCCGGCTCGGAGGCGCTGCGTCGCTCGATGGCCGACTGGCTCGTGATGCGCCACGGGCTGCCCGGGCTGGACTGGAAGACACAGGTGCTGCCGGTCAACGGCTCGCGGGAGGCACTGTTCGCGATCGCCCAGACGATCGTCGACCGGACGCGGGCTTCGCCACTGGTGGTGTCGCCGAATCCGTTCTACCAGATCTACGAAGGTGCCACGCTGCTGGCCGGTGCCCGCGCGGCCTTCCTCAATCAGACGCAGGACAACGGCTTCCGTCTCGACCTCGGACAACTGTCGGAGGACACCTGGAGCCGGACTCAACTGCTCTTCGTCTGCTCGCCCGGCAATCCGGCCGGGGCAGTGCTGACGCTGGACGACTGGCGCGCGTTGTTCGCGCTGTCCGACCGCCACGGTTTCGTGATCGTGTCCGACGAGTGCTATTCAGAGATCTTCTTCGATGACGCAGCGCCGCCGCTCGGCGGGCTGGGCGCGGCGGTGGCGCTCGGGCGCACCGACTTCCCGCGGCTGGTCGTGCTCGGCAGCCTGTCGAAGCGCTCCAACTGTCCCGGCATGCGCTCGGGTCTGATCGCCGGCGATGCCACGATCATCGAGCGCTTCCTGCTGTACCGCACCTATCATGGCTGCGCCATGAGCCCGACCGTGCAGGCTGCCAGCATCGCCGCGTGGAACGACGAGTCGCACGTGGTCGAGAACCGACGCATGTACCGCGAGAAATTCGATGCCGTGATCGAGGTGCTGGCCCCGGCGATGCCGGTACAGCGCCCGGACGGCGGCTTCTACCTGTGGCTCGAGACGCCGGGCGCCGATACCGATTTCGCACGCGATCTCTACCTTGACCAGGCCGTCACCGTGCTGCCCGGCAGCTACCTCGCGCGCGAAGCGCACGGCATCAATCCAGGCCTCGGCCGTGTCCGGGCCGCGCTTGTCGCACCGGTAGCCGAATGCGTCGAGGCCGCCACCCGGCTGGCCGCATTCGTACGAAACCGCTGACGTCCGGCCGCCCTTCCCCCGACCGCCACTGCCCTTCCATCCACCGAGAGATTTCCGGAGCCACGATGTCGAACGCCGAACTTCAAAGCCTGATCGAAACCGCCTGGGAGCGCCGGACGGAGTTGTCTCCCGGCTCCGACCGGAAGGTCGCCGATGCGGTCGACCAGGTGCTCGCAGGCCTGGACGACGGTACGTTGCGCGTAGCCGAAAAGACCGGATCCGAATGGGTCGTACACCAGTGGGTGAAGAAGGCTGTGCTGCTGTCCTTCCGGCTGCAGGACAACGTGGTGATGGACGCCGGGGCGATGAAGTTCTACGACAAGGTCGACTCGAAGTTCGCTGGCTACGATGCGAAGGCCTTCGCCGACGGTGGCTTCCGGGTGGTTCCGGCGGCGACCGTGCGGCGCGGTGCCTACCTGGGGAAGAACGTGGTTGTGATGCCTTCGTTCGTGAACATCGGAGCCCATGTCGGCGACGGCACGATGGTCGATACCTGGGCCACCGTCGGGTCCTGCGCGCAGATCGGCCGTAACGTCCATCTGTCAGGCGGGGTAGGCATCGGCGGCGTACTGGAACCGCTCCAGGCGAATCCGACGATCATCGAAGACAACTGTTTCATCGGCGCACGCTCGGAGGTGGTCGAGGGCGTGATCGTCGAGGAAGGGTCGGTGCTGTCGATGGGCGTCTTCGTCAGCCAGAGTACCCGGATCTTCGACCGGGAGACGAAAACCGTCACCTATGGCCGGATTCCGGCAGGTTCGGTCGTCGTGCCGGGCTCGCTGCCGGCTCCCGATGGCAGCCACAGCCTTTACTGCGCGGTCATCGTGAAACGCGTCGACGCTCAGACCAGGGCCAAGACCAGCATCAACGAACTGTTGCGCGGCGTCTGAACGTCATGCCCGGTGCCGGGGTGCCGCACCGCCCCGGCATGGACCTTGCAATCCGCTTTGCAAACCTGACCGGGGTTGGCACAATCCTGTTGATCGCAATCTTCGTTCGGTCTCCTCACTGACATGTCGCTGCTCGACGACCTCAAGAATCAGGCTGAAGTACTGCGCAAGCGGCAGCAGTCAGGTTCGGCGCTGCACGATCATTACTTCCGCGAGATCCACGAACGGCTGAAGGTGATCTATGCGCAACTCACCGAGCTCGCGACCTCGCTGAACACCCTTCGACCGGAGGTGATCCGGTACTACTACGTCGAGCCGTCCAACGTCCTCGAAGACCTGCGCCAGGGCGATTACGCTGTCTTCGCGAAGCGCAAGTCGATCGACCACGCCGATTTCTTCGAGGAAGTCATCCTCCGCACGCGTTGCGTCGGCACCGGAAAGCTGAAGTTCGAGAAGGACTCCGACGCGCTGGTCACGCGGATGCGCGAGTTTCTCTGGGGCAACTCGCTGAAGTTCGACCTGAGCGAAACCCGCAGCGAACGTGGCTATGTGCAGACCGGGATATTCGTCGTCGAACCGGAAGTGCCGATATCCATCACGATCTCTGGCCTGGCGGACCGCGGGCACCTGCTGATCGTCACGCGCAACCTCGAGAAGCTCGGCGAGGTGTCGTACACATACGAGCTGGACGAGATCGACAGCGCGCTCATCGAGGAACTCGTGAAGCTGCTGATCGGCAAGCCGAACCGGTTCCGCTCGATGGGCAAGCACCAGCAGCCGATGCGCAGTCCGCCGCGGATCCAGCCGGCCTGGGAAGCGCCGGAGCCCGAACCGCCGGTCGTCGACGATCCCCCCGAGGACAATCCGCCGAAATCGATCTTCGGAAGCCTCCGGTCGCTGCTCAGGCGCAAGGCGGACTGACCTGCCGCGACGTCTGTTCCGATTCCGCCGCCCCATGCGGCGGCCATGAACCCGAGGCGCCCGCGGCGATGCTCCCATGTTCCTGACCCCCCTGCTCCACCTGATGGCAGAGAAACAGGCCTCCGACCTGTTCTTCACGGCCGAAGCGCCCATCTACATCAAGATCCGCGGCAACGTGATGCCGATCAACGGTCAGGTGCTGGACGCGGAAACCGTGCGCCGGATCGCCTGGGAGATCATGTCCGAGGCGCAGGCGAAGACCTTCGAGGAAACCCTCGAGATGAACTTCTCCTACGCCCTGAAGGACGTGGGCAGCTTCCGGGTGAACGTGTTCAAGCAGCGCAGCATGGTCGGCATGGTGATCCGGCATGTGAAGAACCAGATCCCTTCGCTCACCGACCTGCGACTGCCGGCGTCGCTCGGCGAACTGGCCCTGGAGAAGCGCGGCCTGGTGCTGATCGTCGGGGCGACCGGCGCGGGCAAGTCGAGTACGCTCGCGGCGATGATCGACTACCGGAACCAGTCGCGCGGCGGGCATATCCTCACCATCGAGGATCCGATCGAGTTCAACTTCAGTCACAAGAAGAGCATCATCAACCAGCGCGAAGTTGGGGTGGACACCCTGTCGTACGGCCATGCACTGGTCAGTGCCATGCGCGAGGCCCCGGACGTGCTGGTGATCGGCGAGATCCGCGACCGGGACACCCTCCAGCACGCGATTGCCTATGCCCAGACCGGCCATCTCTGCATCGCGACGCTGCACGCCAACAACAGCTACCATGCGCTCAACCGGATCGTGACGTTCTTCTCGCACGAGACGCGTGCCTCGCTCCTCATGGATCTGTCGATGACGCTGCGTGCGGTGATCTCGCAGCGGCTGCTGAAGACCGGGGACGGCTCGCTGGTGCCGGCGATCGAGGTGCTGATGAACACGTTGTCGATCCAGGAACTGATCCGCAAGGGCGACTTCGACCAGGTCCGCGACATGATGGAACAGAGCATGACGCCCGGATCACAGACCTTCGAGCGATCGCTGTTCGAGCACTTCTCGTCCGGCCTTGTCACCCAGGAAGAGGCGCTCGCCCACTCCGATTCCCCGACCAATCTGTCATGGCTTATCAACAATGCGCGAGAGAAAGCCGCCGCGCCGGGGCGTGACGGCGTCCAGCCGGCCGCGCCGGCACCCGGCTGGACGCCAGCTACGCGGTCGAAGGTGCCAGTGCGTACCGAAGGCACCGACCTCGGCAGCTTCAAGTTCAACATGGACGGCGTCTGATGAGCGCGGCATCCCTTGCACACCCCGCCTTCGAACTGTCGCGCGAACTGATCGCCCGCGCCTCGGTCACTCCTGACGATGCCGGCTGCCAGTCGCTGCTGGCCGGTCGCCTTGCAGCCGCCGGGTTCAGCGTCGAACCCCTGGCCTGGGGAGATGTGAATAACCTCTGGGCTCGGCGCGGCACTACCGGTCCGCTGTTCTGCTTTGCAGGGCACACCGACGTGGTACCCACCGGTCCTCTCGGGGCATGGCGTACGCCCCCGTTCGAACCGTCGGTGGTCGACGGCGAACTGGTCGGTCGCGGCGCCTGCGACATGAAGTGCGCGATCGCAGCGATGGTCGTGGCCTGCGAGCGATTCCTCGCCCGCCATCCCGAGCCTGCGGGCTCGATTGCCTTCCTGCTGACTTCCGACGAGGAGGGGCCGGCGGTTGATGGCTCCGTACGCGTCGTCGAGCACCTGCGTGCCCGCGGCGAACACCTCGATTTCTGCGTGATCGGCGAACCGACTTCCGTCGACGCCGTGGGCGACATGCTGAAGAACGGTCGCCGCGGCTCGCTGTCCGGCAAGCTGGTGATCAAGGGCAAACAGGGGCATATCGCCTATCCGCACCTGGCCGCGAACCCGGTGCACCTGATGGCACCGGCCCTGGCCGAACTCACCGCCACCCGCTGGGACGAGGGCAACGAGGATTTCCAGCCGACCGCCTGGCAGGTCTCGAACATCCACGCCGGCACTGGCGCCGGCAACATCATCCCGGGGAGCGTCGAGATACAGTTCAATTTCAGGTTCGCGCCCACCAGCACCGCAGCCTCGCTGCGCGAACGCCTGGAGTCGATCCTGCACCGTCATGGACTGGCGTTCGACCTGCACTGGACCCTCGGCGGCGAACCCTTCCATACGGGTCGGGGCCGGCTCGTCGATGTGGCGGTGAAGTCCATCCAGGCGGTGACCGGCCGCCAGCCGGAAGTATCGACCACAGGCGGCACGTCGGACGGGCGCTTCATCAAGGACATCTGCGGAGAACTGATCGAATTCGGGGCGCGTAACGCCACCGCCCATGCGGTCGACGAGCGGGTCTCGGTAGAGACGCCCGCGCTGCTCGCCGCAATCTACGAAGGCATGCTCGATCGGTTGCTCGCACCATGACGTCCGACACAGCCGCGCCGGTGCCAGCGATGGCAGACACCCCGCACCTGATCCGTGACCTCGACACCCTGCTCGCCTGCTACGGCGAGCCGGTCGGTGCGGCCGTGGCGAAAGAACTGCCGTACATCCACCCGCATTACCGGCGATTCATCGAGGCCGCGCCATTCGTATCGGTCGCGACCAGCGGACCGGGCGGGCTGGACAACTCCCCGCGCGGCGACGCACCGGGCTTCGTGCGCGTGGTCGACGACCGTACCCTGATGCTGCCCGACCGCAGGGGCAACAACAGGCTGGACACGCTGCGCAACCTCCTCGCCGACCCGCGTATCGCCCTGCTGTTCCTTATCCCCGGCGTCGGCGAGACGCTACGGGTCAACGGACGGGCGGTGATCTCGGTGGATCCGGCGCTGCTCGACACGTTCGCGGTAGACGGCAAGGTACCGCGTTCGGTGCTGGTGGTCGCAGTCGACACTGTCTACTACCAGTGCTCGAAAGCGCTGGTACGGTCGAAGCTGTGGGACCCCGCCGCGCGCATCGAGCGTTCCGCCCTGCCCAGCACCGGTACGATGATCGGCGACATCAGCCGGGGCACCATCGACGCAGCCGCCTACGATCGCGAACTGCCGGCGCGGATCCAGGCGCAACTGTACTGAAGCCGCGAATGCCACCCAAGGCCACGCCCCCCGGAACCGGCGACACCACGGCGGATCCGTTCGCCGCAGCAGTGCTGCAACTGTCGACGCTGCGCGACT
This sequence comes from Rhodocyclaceae bacterium, assembly GCA_020248265.1. Lineage (NCBI taxonomy): Bacteria > Pseudomonadati > Pseudomonadota > Betaproteobacteria > Rhodocyclales > Rhodocyclaceae > Rhodocyclaceae bacterium. Next base: position 24,837 of record JADCHX010000015.1, on the reverse strand, counting down.
TCATCCGTTTCGCGGTCACCCGCTTCGAAAAGGCGAACGTCTTCTTTGGCCATGGCAGCGCGAACGCCTGGGACGAAGCCGTCTATCTGTGCCAGCGCACGCTCGGCCTGCCGCTCGACCTGCTCGAGCCCTTCCTCGACGCCCGCCTGCTACAGGAAGAACGACAGGCGCTCGCCGACATCCTGCGCCGTCGCATCGATGAGCGGATACCGGCCGCCTACCTGACTGGCGAGGCCTGGCTCGGCGAGCTCCGCTTCCGGGTGGATACACGGGTGATCGTGCCCCGCTCGTACATCGCCGAGGTACTGCGGGAAGACCTGGCCCCCGTGGGCATCGACGACGACCGCGTCCGGCGCGTGCTCGACCTGTGCACTGGCTCGGCCTGCCTCGCTATTGCGGCGGCGCTTCGCTTTCCCGAGGCCGAGGTCGATGCGGTCGAACTGAGCCCGGATGCACTGGCCGTGGCCCGGATGAACGTCGACGACTACGGACTGGCGGAGCGCCTGTCCCTGTTCGAAGGCGACCTGTACCGGCCGCTCGGTGACAGGACCTACGATCTGATACTCACCAACCCGCCTTATGTCGATGCAGCGGCCATGGCAGCGCTGCCCGTCGAGTATCGACACGAGCCGGTCGGCGCGCTGGCGGGCGGTACGGATGGTCTCGACCTGGTGCGCACGATCCTCGCCGAGGCGGCGCGCCACCTGGCACCAGGTGGCAGGCTGGTGATGGAAGTCGGCCACAGCCGGGTTGCGCTGGAGGCAGCGTTTCCGCAACTGCCGTTCATCTGGATCGAGACGACCGCCCAGGTGTCTTCGGTCTGCCTGCTGGCGCGCGAGGACCTCGGGGCGCCGACGCTTCCCGGCGGTTAGCAGGCCCCGACCCGGTCGATGCACCCGTACGCGGAATGCGTCGATCGAGGCGTTTGCGACCCGGCCGGCCCTCGGGCACGGCCAGCCGCGGCAGGCTGTCGTCGCTGGCGCGCATGCGCGCCCGGCCCTGCGGACGCGCCGGGGCCGCCGGTGTCGCAGCTTCGTTGTCCGCATCGCGCTCGAGGCGCGCCTGGATCGCCGCCACTTCCTCGTCGGTCAGGGACAGGAACTGGCCGCGCTTGAGCTTCGACGGCAGTTCGATCGGACCGAAGCGCACCCGCATCAGCCTGCTCACCGTCAACCGACTGGCTTCGAACAGCCGGCGCACCAGCCGGTTACGTCCTTCGGTCACGACCACGCGGTACCAGCGGTTCGCGCCATCGCCGCCGCCGTCATGGATCGATTCGAACCGTGCCAGGCCGTCCGCCAGTTCGACGCCCGCGGTCAACTGCCCCAGTTGCTCCGGCGTCAACGCGCCGAGGACGCGCACCGCGTACTCGCGGTCGTTGCCGAAGCGCGGATGCATCAGCGCATTCGCGAAATCGCCCGAGTCGGTGAAGATCAGCAGGCCGCTGGTATTGAAGTCGAGGCGACCGACCGACAGCCACTTGCCGCTGCGCAGGCGCGGCAGCGCATCGAACACCGACGCACGCCCCGCCGGATCGTCGTGCGAAACGATCTCGCCCTCGGGCTTGTGGTAGAGCAGCACCTTCGGCAGTTCGCCGGCGCGAGCGCGGATGCGCCGGCCGTCGATGGCGATCACGTCGCCCGGGTGGCTGCCATCGCCGATGGCCACGCGCGTGCCGATCGTCGCCGGCCGGCCGTTGACCGTCACCGCCCCGCGCCCGATCAGGGTTTCCATGGCGCGGCGCGACCCGATACCTGCATCGGCGAGCACTTTCTGCAGCTTCTGCGTGGGCCCCGCCGGCACCCGCTCCGGCCGGTCGAAGTCGGGCGGGATGAACGCGGGCGGATATGCGCCGGCGCCAGCGCCTGCGTCCGGCCAGTCATCACCCGCCAGCGCCCGCCGGAAACCGCCCGCAGCAGGGGCTCCGACCCCGCGTGCGCCCGCCTCGTCGGCATGCCTGCCCGACTTCTTCTGGGGCGGCCGGAACGGCGTGCGCGCCTTGCCGCCGGAACGCGCGGGCCGCCGCTTGCCGGGCCCCGCCATGCCCGACCGCCCGGCTCCGGCACCCTGCCGGCCTTCACGGGCATCCTGCGCGCCCGGACCTGCGTCGCGCCCCTCGGCGACTCCGACTGGCCGGGGACGCCGCCCACCGCCCGGACCGATCGTGGGTGCCGCACGGAAACCCGCCCGCGCACTTCGGCCGGGGATGCGCGACGGCCCACCCCGACTGCCCGGCTTCTTCGGGCCGCCGCTGCGCGGACCGGGCCGCGGCCCGCTTGCGCCGCGTGTATTGCGTGACCTAGACCCTTTTGCGCTCATGTATCGCCTGTGCCAGTGTGCCGCTGTCGACATGCTCGAGTTCGCCGCCGACCGGGATGCCGCGTGCGATCCGCGTGCAGGAAAGGCCACGCGCGCCGAGCAGTTCACCGAGGTAGTGGGCCGTGGCCTCGCCCTCGACGGTGTAATTCATCGCCAGTATGACCTCGCTGACCTTGCCGTCGAGCGCACGCGCCGCCAGGCGGTCGAGGTCGAGTTCTGCAGGCCCCATCCCGTCGAGCGGCGACAGCCGGCCCATCAGCACGAAATAGCGTCCGGCAAAGCAGCGTGCCTGTTCGACCATCAGGACATCGGCAGGCATCTCGACGATGCACAGCTTGGTCTCGTCGCGCCGCGGCGACGCGCACAGCGGGCACAGCGACGTGTCGCTGAAGTCGTTGCACAGTTCGCAGTGGTGGACGTCCGACAGCGCACGTTCGAGCCCGGCCCCGAGCCGCCTGGCACCGTCACGGTCGTGCTGCAGCAGGTGATAGGCCATCCGCTGCGCACTTTTCGGGCCGACACCGGGCAGGCAGCGCAGGGCCTCCATCAGCGCCGCCAGCGCGCTCGGCGGGTTCGACATGCGGTCGGCTGTGCGACGGGACTGGACGAGCGGCTCAGAACGGGAGCTTCAGGCCGGGCGGCAGGCCCATGCCCGCGCTCATCGCGCCCATCTTCTCCTGGACCGTCGCCTCCACCTTGCGCACGGCGTCGTTGACCGCAGCCGCCACGAGATCCTCAAGCAGTTCGCGATCGTCGCCAACCACGCTGGGATCGATCGAGACGCGCTTCACGTCGTGCCGGCAGGTCATCGTGACCTTGACCAGTCCTGCACCGGCCTGCCCTTCGACCTCCTGGGTGGCCAGCTGTTCCTGCATGCGGCGCATGTTTTCCTGCATCTGCTGCGCCTGCTTCATCAAGTTGCCGATGGCACCTTTCATCTCGGGTCTCGTCCAGTGTTTGCAGCGGGGGAGGCTGCGGGGGTATCGGGTGATTTCGGAGTGATGGCCGCCTCGTCGAGGCGGGCGTCGAACTGCTCGATCAGCGTGCGCACGAACGGGTCGGATTCGATCGCAGCAACCGCCTCGACCTGCTGCCGTCGTCGTGCCTGGCGATCGATTTCGACCGGGGTTTCATTTTCCGGCGCACCGATGCGCACGCGCAGTTGCACATCGTTGCCCAACTCGCGCGACAGGTGTTGCTGGAGCTTATCCCGATACGCGTTCTCGAGCAGGTGGCGATGCGCTTCGGGCAGCACCAGTTCGATCCGGTCGACGCCGCCGTCATTCTCGTGCGAGCCGAGCGCGCAGTGCTGGGCGAGCATGCGTGCCATGCCGGATACGCGTGCCGAAGCGATGAACTCAGCCCAGTCGTCCCGGGTCAGCTTTTTTTTTTCGGCGGCGGCCCTGGCAGCCGCCAGCGCCGCCGCGGCCTGCCCTGCGGGCCGCGCCGGTGGTGGCGACGGTGTTTGCACCGGTGGTTGTACCGCCGCCGGCACGGCCGCCGCAGCGACCGGCGATGCCCGGGCCGGCGCAGCCTGTGGACGTTCCGGTGCGCGCGCCGGCGCCGGTCGCGCCTCGGCGCTGCTTTCGCGTTCCGGCGCGAACGCAAGCATCCGCAGCATCGACATGGAGAAGCCGGCATGCTCGTCGGGCGCAAGACCGATCTCGTCCACCCCCTGGACCGCGATCTGATAACAGAGCTGGACCTCCTGCGGACTGAACCGCGCCGCGAGGTCACGCCACAGGGCAACATCCGGGTCATCGTCGCGCAGGGCGTCCGGAACCAGCTGGATCACCGCCAGTCGGTGCAGCACGCCGGCCAGTTCGCGCAGCGCGGCCTCGAAGCCCACGCCGCGTTCAGCCAGGCTTTCTATACCCGCGACGAGGCCGGGGCCATCGGCCTGCGCGACCGCCGCGAGCAGTTCGAACAGATAGCGCTGGTCGATCACGCCGAGCATCTCGCGCGTCGAAGCTTCGTCGACCCGTCCGCTGCCATGGGCGATCGCCTGATCGGTCAGCGACAGCGCATCGCGAAGGCTGCCCTGTGCGGCTCGCGCGATCAGGTTGAGCGCAGCGATGTCGAATCCGACCGATTCTTCGCCCAGAACGAACGCGAGCCGCGATGCGATGAGCTGCGGCGGGATGTTCTTGAGGTTGAACTGGAGGCAGCGCGAGAGGACCGTCACCGGGATCTTCTGCGGATCGGTGGTGGCCAGGATGAACTTCACATGCTCGGGCGGCTCTTCCAGCGTCTTCAGCATCGCGTTGAAGGCGGACTTCGACAGCATGTGCACTTCGTCGATGATGTAGACCTTGTAGCGTCCCGTCGTCGGCGCGTACATCGCGTTCTCGAGCAGTTCGCGCATGCTGTCGACCTGCGTGTTCGACGCGGCATCGAGTTCGATCAGGTCGACGAAGCGGCCGGCATCGATCTGCAGGCAGGCATCGCAGGCCCCGCACGGCGTGCTGGACACCCCCTGCCCACAGTTCAGCGCCTTGGCCAGGATGCGCGCGAGGGTGGTCTTGCCGACGCCGCGCGTGCCGGTGAACAGCCACGCATGGTGCAGCCGGCCGCGGTCGAGCGCGTTGGCGAGCGCGCGCACGACATGCTCCTGTCCGGTCAGTTCCGGGAAGCTCCTCGGCCTCCATTTGCGCGCCAGCGCCTGTGTCATGCCGCTCATCGATCGCCCGCGTTCAGATCGGTGGGTGCCACCGGGCCAAGCCCTGTCGCCTTAGCCTCCGGACGGACCACCGCCGCATCGCTGGGAACCCGCTGCATCGATGCGCTGGAGACCGGCTGCTGGCGCCGTCGGCCGCTCGGCGCCCGGGGCACGAATGAGGGTGGCGAGCCTGACCCCCGGCACTTGCAGTGAGTAGCTGTGGCTGCTTCCTTCCGGACCTGACCAGATTCACCACGCTGCAATGCGGGGAGGCCCGCCATTGAGCCGCAAGTGTACCGCTTTACAGCCCGGACGAATAATGATTCCATCTTCGCCATAACAACACTTGGTAACGCATAGTCGGTGGCTCGTGCCACCCGTCCCGGAGGAACCCCATGTCGACGATCGAATCCGTCCTCAACGAAACCCGTCTCTTTCCGCCGTCCGCCACGTTCGCCGGCAGCGCGACCATCTCCGGCATGGAAGCCTACCGTGCGCTGTGCGCAGAGGCCGAACGCGACTACGAAGGATTCTGGGCCCGGCTGGCGCGCGAACACATCGGCTGGAAGAAGCCGTTCACCAAGGTGCTGGACGAATCGAACGCGCCATTCTTCAAGTGGTTTGAGGACGGTACGCTCAATGCGTCCTGGAACTGCCTGGACCGCCATCTGGACACCCAGCCAGACAAGACGGCGATCGTGTTCGAGGCCGACGACGGACAGGTCAGCCATGTCTCCTACCGGGACCTGCACCAGCGGGTATGCCGCTTCGCCAATGCGTTGAAGTCGCTGGGCATCGCGCGCGGCGACCGGGTGATCGTGTACATGCCGATGTCGGTGCAGGCCGTGGTCGCGATGCAGGCCTGCGCGCGCATCGGCGCCACCCATTCGGTCGTGTTCGGCGGCTTCTCCGCGAAGAGCCTGCATGAACGCATCCTCGATGCCGGCGCTGTCGCGGTGATCACCGCCGACGGGCAGATGCGTGGCGGCCGCGAGATCCCGCTCAAGCCCACCGTCGACGAAGCGTTCGCGCTGGGCGGCTGCGACAGCGTGCGCAATGTCGTCGTGTACCGGCGTACCGGCACGCCGGTCGCGTTCGATGGCGCGCGCGACCGCTGGTGGCACGACCTCGAGCAGGGACAGCCCGACGCCTGCGAGCCGGAATGGGTGGATGCCGAGCATCCGCTGTTCATCCTCTACACCTCGGGGTCGACCGGCACCCCGAAGGGCGTACAGCACGCGACGGGCGGCTACCTGATGCATGCGGCGCTGACCATGCGCTGGACGTTCGACCACAAGCCCGACGACGTATTCTGGTGCACGGCCGACGTCGGCTGGGTCACTGGTCACACCTACGTCTGCTACGGCCCGCTGGCCGTCGGCGCCACCCAGGTGATCTTCGAGGGCGTACCGACCTACCCGGATGCCGGCCGCTTCTGGCGGATGATCCAGGACCACAAGGTCACCATCTTCTACACCGCCCCGACCGCCATCCGCTCGCTGATCAAGGCCGGTGGCGACCTGCCCACCCAGTACGACCTGTCCAGCCTGCGCCTGCTCGGCACCGTCGGCGAGCCGATCAACCCGGAAGCATGGATCTGGTACCATCGTAGGGTCGGCAAGGAACGCTGCCCGATCGTCGACACCTGGTGGCAGACCGAGACCGGCGGACAGATGATCACGCCGCTGCCCGGCGTGGTCGCGACCAAGCCTGGCTCGTGCACCCTGCCCCTGCCCGGCATCATGGCAGCGATCGTCGACGAGACCGGCCATGACGTCGAGAACGGCAAGGGCGGCATCCTGGTGATCAAGCGGCCGTGGCCGTCGATGATCCGCACCATCTGGGGCAACCCGGAGCGGTTCCGGAAGGCCTACTACCCGGAAGACTTCCAGGGCAAGTACTACCTGGCCGGCGATGGCGCCAACCGCGACCTGGACGGCTACTTCTGGATCATGGGCCGGATCGACGACGTGCTGAACGTCTCGGGACACCGGCTGGGCTCGATGGAGATCGAGTCGGCGCTGGTTGCCAACCCGCTGGTGGCCGAGGCTGCGGTGGTCGGCAAGCCGCACGAGATCAAGGGCGAGGCGGTGTGCGCGTTCGTCGTGCTGAAGGGTCAGCGGCCGGAAGGCGCCGCGATCGAGGAACTCGCGAAGCAGTTGCGCGACTGGGTGGCGCACGAGATAGGACCGATCGCCAAGCCGGACGAGATCCGCTTCGGCGACAACCTGCCGAAGACGCGTTCGGGGAAGATCATGCGGCGCCTGCTGCGCTCGCTCGCGAAGAACGAGGAGATCACGCAGGATGTGTCGACGCTGGAGAACCCGGCGATACTGGAGCAGTTGAGGCAGGTGCGGTAGGGCGGGCATCGGAGGCACGCCCTTGCTGACGCTGGAGCGGGGCACCGACTTCGTCCTGCCCGCAACCAGCGTCCAGCCCTGCTCCCGCCCTTGAGCCGATCGCTGAAGCCAGCCGTCCGCAAGCCCGCGGCCACGGCGCTGCCGTCCCCCCGCCCGCCCACCGCCCTCCACCTGCACGCTCGGGCGCTGCGCTACTTCGACATGATCCGCCGCTGCGGTTCGATCCGCGAGGCGGCGCGCCGGCTGCATGTATCGTCTTCGGCCGTCAACCGGCAGCTGTTGCAACTGGAAGCCGAAATAGGCATGCCGCTGTTCGAGCGCCTGCAGGCAGGCCTTCGGCTCAGCGCGGCCGGAGAGGCGCTTTCGCGGCACGTGATCACCGTTCTGCAGGATGCCCAGCGCCTGAGCGCCGACCTCGATGCCCTCGAAGGCGTGCGCCGCGGCGCGGTGGAGGTGGTCTGCGTCGAGGCATTGACCGCGGACTTCCTGCCCGGGGTGATCGAGACCATGGCGGCGCGCTACCCCGGCGTGCGCATCGGGGTTCGCATCGCCGGCTCGGCGGCCGCTGCAGCGATGGTAGTGTCGGGAGAGGCCGACGTGGCACTGGGCTTCGTGCTGCGCCGTTCGGCAGAGCTGCGCCAGGTGGCGGTGGGCCGCTTCGCGCTGGGCGCGCTCGTACACCCCTCGCATCCGCTGGTGGCCGACTCGACCGTTGCCTTTGCCGACTGCACCCGCCATCCGCTGGTGATGCCGGGGCCGGCGCTGTCGCTGCACTGGGAACTCGCGCCGCTGGTGGCTGCCTGCAAGCGACCGCTGCAGGTGGTGGTGAACACCGAGTCGCTCGAGCTGATGAAGGAACTCGCGCGGCGCGGGGTGGGCGTGGCCTTCGTGAACGGCTTCGGCATCGAGCGGGAACTGCGTGCGGGACAGTTGCGCCACCTGCCGCTACGCGGGGCGCCGCCGTCGGACCTCGGTACCTACGTGCGCGCTGGGCGGGTGCTGCCGCCGGCGGTGGACGCGTTCGCGCAGGTGGTGGCCGCCGCGCTCGAAGCGCGCGCGGCGTCGGCCTGAAGCAGGTCAGCCTGGACCGTCCAGCGCCGGGCGAGGCGGCGCGGGGAAGTGACCTGCTGCCGAAACGGTATCGCCCCGTCCCGGAAACGGTGCTACCCGTCACGGCGGGGCGTTCCTACACTGCAATCACTCGCCCTGCCCCTGGAGATCGCCCGCATGCACCGACGCTGCCTCGTCATTGGCCTCCCGTTTGCGTTCGCGTTCGCCGCGGTCGCCCCCAGCGTCGCACTCGCGCAGCCGCTAACCGGCCCGGGCGGCTTCCCGGCGAAGTCCGTCCGCGTGGTGGTGCCGGCAGCCTCCGGCAGCCTCACCGACCCGGTGGCGCGGATCGTGAGCGAGGAGCTCGGCCGGCGCACCGGGCAGTCCTGGGTAATCGAAAACCGGCCCGGTGCCGGTGGCATGATCGGATCGGAAGCGGTCGCGCGCGCGGTGCCCGACGGCTATACGCTGCTGTTCTCGGCAAACAACCTGGTGATCACTCCCAGCCTGTTCAGCAAGGTGCCCTACCGGGTGCTGGAGGACTTCACCCCGATCGCGCTGGTCGGCCGCGGCGACAACCTGCTGGTGGCCTCGGGTGCGGCCGGCATCAAGTCGGTCAAGGACCTGGTCACCCGCGCCAGGGCCTCGGCCAACCCTATCGACTACACCTCGCCGCTGATCGGCTCGGCGGCGCACCTGACCGTTGAGTTGTTCCGCACCAGCGCGAAGATCCCGCTGAACCATGTCGCCTACAAGGATTCCACCCAGGGCACCTCGGACACGCTGAGCGGCCGCATCCCGGTGAACATCATGGGTATCTCGACAGCGCTGCCGCACATCCGCGCGGGCCGTCTGGTGCCGCTCGCCTGGACCGGCGCGAAGCGCCACCCCGACATCCCGGACACACCCACCTTCGTCGAGGCCGGCTATCCGGCGGTGCACCTCGGCCTCTGGTTTGGCTACTTCGGGCCAGCGAAGCTGCCCGCGCCGCAGGTCGGGTTCCTCGACCAGCAGGTGGCGGCGGCTATGAAGTCACCGGCGGTGGTCGAGAAGCTCGCCGGCATGAGCATCGATCCGGACAGCGGCGGCGCGAAGCTGCTGGGCGAGATGATGGCGCGCGAGTACCCGATCTACGCGAAGGTGGTGGCCGAAGCTGGCATCAAGCTCGACTGATGCCAGGCGACGACGGCACGCCGCACTGGCGCGGCACGCTGCTGCACATCCACGTCGCGCAAGCGGCCTCCTACGAGATGGAGCCGCTCGACGAGGCCACGCTGATCGCCGGGCGTGGCATCGAGGGCGACCGCTACTGCCTGGGCACCGGCACCTACTCGAAGCTGCCAGCGGTGCGCGACGTGACGCTGATCGAGATCGAGGTGCTGGAGGCGCTCGCTCGCAACGACCCGCCGCTGCAGGACGCTCCACTGCTCATAGACCCCGGGCAGCACCGCCGCAACCTCACGGTGCGCGGCGTGCCGCTTGCGCACCTGGTCGGGGTGCGCTTCCGCATCGGCGAGGCGGTGCTGCGCGGCGCGCGCCTGAGTTTTCCCTGCCGCTACCTTGAGCAACTGCTCGGCCGCCCGGTCTACCAACCGCTGTACAACCGCTCCGGCATCAACTGCGCGATCGAGCAGGGTGGACGCATCCGCGTCGGCGACCGGATCGAGCCGCTCTGAACCGACGCGCGCCGCATGACCCCACGCCTGATCATGAAGCTCGAGGTGTCCGCAGTGGCGGACGCCGCCCCCGGCGTGCGCGTACTGACCTTCCGACACCGCCTGCGGCCGACACTGCCGAAACCCGAGCCCGGCGCCCATGTCGACCTGCACCTGCCCGACGGACGGGTACGCCAGTATTCGCTGTGTGGCGATCCCGCCGACGCGACCCGCTACACGATCGCGGTGAAGCTCGAACCCGAGGGCCGTGGCGGCTCGCGCTGGGTGCATCAGCAACTGCAGCCCGGCGCCGTGGTTCCGGTCAGCGCACCGCGCAACAACTTCCGGCTGGCCGAGGGGGCACGCCAGCACGTGCTGGTCGCCGGCGGCATCGGCATCACGCCGATCGCGGCGATGGCCCGGCACCTTGCGCGCTGCGGCGAAGCCTTCGAGCTGCACTACTGCGTGCGCGATGAGGCCAGCGCACCGCTGCTGCCCGAACTGCGGGCTGCCTGCGGCACCCGGCTGCACCTGTGGCGCTCGGGCGGCGATGTGCCCTCCCGCTTCGACCCGCACAGGCTCTCGCCCCTGCCGCAACCCGGCACGCACCTGTACTGCTGCGGCCCGCACAGGCTGGTGGATGCGGTGCTCGCCGCAAGCGCGGGCTGGCCGGCCGGCAGCGTGCATGTCGAGCACTTCGCCCCGCTGTACGACGCCGGCTTCGTGCCCGAGGCGTTCCAGCTCGGCATCGCCTCCACCGGTGCCACGCTCGAGGTGCCCGCCGGGCGCAGCGCGCTCGACGTGCTGCGCGAGCACGGGTTCATGCACCCGTCGTCCTGCGGGATCGGCGTCTGCGGTGCCTGCGAGTGCGGCTATCGGGTGGCGGACGGCAGCACAGTGATCCACCGCGACGTCGCGATCGACGACACGGCACGCGTGCACCGCATGACGCCGTGTGTGTCGCGCGCCCGCGGACGGGTGTTGCTGGACCTCTGACGGACCGGCCTGCCTCTGCAAGCCCGGCTGCAGCCGCCGGCGGATTGTGCCAAGGTATGACATCCATCCGTCGAGCACTGCCATGTCCATCGCATCCGACGCTACCCCCGCCTTTGCCGTCGCCGCTTTCCTGCGCCTCCATCCCCCGTTCGACCGGATGCAGGCCACCCACGTCGCCCGCCTCGCCGCGGCTGCCCGCATCCGCTATTGCCCGCCCGGCGAGACCCTGCTCTCCCCGGACGACGGCCCGCCCTCGCACGTGATGGTCGTGCAGCGCGGCCGGGTCGAGCGGCAGGTGCCCTCCGCCTGGGTGAACCCGGGCGATGCGGACGAGTCGCTGCAGGCCGGTGAGCTGTTCCCGGTCACCGCGGTGCTCGACCGCCGCCCGGTCGCATGCACCTACCGCGCGATAGGCGATGTGTTCTGCCACGAGATCGATGGCGACACGTTCCGCACCGTGGTGGCGGAGAGCCCGTCGCTGCAGGCCTTTTGCTCGCAACGGCTGCGCACGATGCTGGAGCAGTCGCGCGCGGCGCTGCAGGCACGCTACAGCGAGGCCTCCAGCAGCGAGCAGTCGATGACCACGCCGCTGTCACATCTGCTCGGCCGCGCGCCGCTCGGCTGCACGCCCGACACGCCGGTCGCCACCGTGCTCGACACGATGCGTCGCGAGCGCATCGGCTGCATGGTGGTGGTGGACCAGGACGCGCATCCGGTCGGCATCTTCACCGAGCGCGACGTGGTCGACCGTGCGGCATCCGATCGCCTCGACCGCGCGGCGCCGATCTCGGCGCTGATGACCCACGGCGTGCACGCACTGCCGCACGATGCCACGGTCGGCGATGCCGTTCTGTGCATGGTGCGCCATTCGGTGCGCCATGCAGTCGTCGTGCGCGACGGGCGCTTCGCCGGCGTGGTGTCGCAACGCGACGTGTTCGCGCTGCAGCGGCTGTCGTTCTTCCGCGTCGCACAGCGCATCGACGGCGCAGGCGATATCGATGCGCTGGCCGCCGCCACCGGCGACATCCGCATGCTTGCGCGCAACCTTCTGGCGCAGGGCGTCGCCGCTGAACCGCTGACCCGCTTCGTGTCGGAGCTGAACGATCGTGTCGTGCTGCGGGTACTGGCACTGATCTCGGCCGCGCATGCCATCGACGACATCTCGTTCGCCTGGATCGCGCTCGGCAGCGAAGGCCGACGCGAGCAGACGATCGCCACCGACCAGGACAACGGCATCGCATTCGTGCCGCCCGAGGGCATAACGGACTTCGAGCCACTGCGAACGCGGCTCATCACGTTCGCACAGGCTGCGAACACAGCGCTCGACCGCTGCGGCTTCCCGCTGTGCCGCGGCGGGATCATGGCCGGCAATCCGCGCTGGTGCCTGTCGGTCGATGAATGGCGTGCGCTGTTCGACGACTGGCTGCGCAACCCGGTGCCGCAGGCGCTGCTGTCGGCCAGCATCTTCTTCGACCTGCGGCCGATCGGTACCGCGCCGCCCCCGGTCATCGCGCTGCGCGACGGGCTCGTTGAGGCCGCGCCCGCGCGCAAGGCCTTCCTGCAGGCGATGGCGCGTAACGCACTGGAGACCCGTCCCCCTCTGGGCTGGTTCGGCGGCCTCACTGGCAGCGGCCGCGGCGAGCGGCCGGACGCAATCGACCTAAAGCTGCATGGCGCGCGCATCTTCGTCGACGCGGCACGCATCCTTGCGCTCGCCCACGGCATCGCCGACACCGGCACCGCCGCCCGCCTGCACGCGCTGGGCGAGCGTGGCGTGCTGCCGGGAGACGAGGCCGAAGCCGCGATCGATGCCTTCCACATCCTGCAGCAGTTGCGCCTGCGGCTGCAGTTCGGCGACCCGGCCGGCGTGGCTGGCAACCCGAACGCGGTACTGCCGGACGCGCTGAACACGTTCGACCGCCGCGTGCTGAAGGAGGCGCTGGTCCAGGCGCGCCAGCTGCAGCAGCGGCTGGCGGCCGACTACCAGATCTGAGTGGCGCGATGCGCTGGCTCGACCGCCTCCTTCGCCGCACGCCGCCCGCCGGCGCCGGCACGCCGGCACGCTATGCAGTAATTGACACCGAGACCTCGGGACTGGACGTCGCCCGCGACCGGCTGCTCTCGATCGGCGCGGTCGGGGTGAGCGACGGCCGGGTCGAGACTGCGGACGCGTTCTATGCGGTGCTGCGCCAGCCGGAACCAACCGTCGGCGAGGACATCCTGATCCACCGCGTCGGTACCGGCGAGCAGGCCGACGGCGAGGATCCGGATACGGCACTGGACGCGTTCGAACGCTGGTGCGACGGCCGCTGGGCGGTCGGCTTCCATGCCGGCTTCGACCGCCGGATGATCGAGCGCACCTTGCGTGCGCATGGGCACGCAGCGCCGCCGCTGCGCGGATGGATCGACCTCGCGGTCATGGCGCCCCTGCTGCTGCCCTCGCGGCAGTCTTCCGGCGGCAAGACGCCGGTGTCGCTAGACGACTGGCTGGCAAGCTTCGGTATCGACGACTGCGAGCGCCACCATGCGCTGGGCGACGCCCAGGCCACCGCCCAGTTGCTGCTGCCCGTGCTGCATGCCGCGCAGGCGCGCGGACTGGCGGATCCGGCGGCGCTGTGCGCAGAGAGCGAAGCCGCGCTGAAGCTCAGGTCGATGCGCTGAGCGGTGCCCACCGCGAGGCGCTCTCAGGCCCTTCCCAGGAAGCGCAGCGCATTGTCCCGGAAGAACCCCTGCAGCGTGCTCGCGTCCACCTGCGTGCCGCTCAGCGTCTTCACCGGATCCGGATCGCCGAGCGTGAACGGATAGTCGCTGCCGGCCACCACCTGGGTCGGGCCGAAGCGCGCGGCGACCAGTTCGATCAATCCGGTGTCGAACATGATGCTGTCGTACCAGAAACGCCTTGCGTACTCGAGCGGGTCGCGCGGCAGGGACTCTCGGGCCGGCTTGTTCAGGTGCCAGGCGCGCGACAGGCGCGGCACCATCCCGACGAAGGCGCCACCGCCATGGCTGAAGCACAGGCGCAGGCCGGGATGCCGCTCCGCGATGCCCCCGGTCACCATCGAGGCCGCGGCCAGCGCGACATCCGCCGGGAAGCACACTGCCTGCTCCGAGAAGCTGCCGACGATCCGATCCTTGCCGGCCGGCCGCAGCGCGTGCACGAACACGCAGGCACCCTTCGCCTCGACCGCCGCGAAGAACGGCTCGAAGCGCGCATCGCCGATCGACACGCCGTTCACGTGGCTGGCGATCTCGACGCCCGGAAAACCCAGCGTATCGACGAGGTGGTCGAGTTCTGCCAGCGCGAGGTCGAGGTCCTGCAGCGGCACGCAGCCGAGACCGGCGAAGCGCGCCGGATGGCGCGACACCATGCCGGCGATCTCTTCGTTCAGGTAACGGCACAGCACCTGCGCGTCTTCTGCGGGCAGCCAGTAGGACAGCAGTTCCGGCATCGGCGAGAGGCATTGCAGCTGTACGCCGGTACGGTCCATGTCCGCCAGCCGGTCTTCCAGGGTGAAGGTGCTCTGGTGGACCGTGCGATAGACCTTGCCGCGGATCATCACGTGGCAGTGGCACGCATGGGCAGGTGCCATCGACGGCCACGGCACGTCCAGGTTGCGTCCGATGTAGGCCGGGAACTTCTCCGGGACGATATGGGTGTGCACATCGATCGCGTTCATGCCGGCGATGTTAGCAAGGACGGGCCTGGCTGGCGTATCATCCCCGGTCGCGGCAGGTTCCGGCCGTGTGCTGTACGACAGACAGCGGAGAGATGGCCGAGTGGTTGAAGGCGCTCGCCTGGAAAGCGGGTATACGGTCAAAAGCCGTATCGAGGGTTCGAATCCCTCTCTCTCCGCCAGGAACATTCCTTCCAACCCGCTCAGTCGGGTTGCAAGGCGCCCGGAGCCCCGCACCAAGCGGGGCTTTTTGCCATGGGCTCCTGGCTGACCCCCACGGCAACTGTCGCCAGGCGCGACTGCATGACGACGGCATCGTCACGCCCGACGCTGCTTGCGCGCGCCGCCAACGGCCGATAGAGTGCTGATGTTTCAGAGTTGTTGCCAAATAATTGCGCGCCGCCCAATGGCGCCGGTCCATTCACAACTGGAGGAGAACCACCGTGGGAGAACACGCAGTCTCGACGAAGTCCAATCCGCCCCGGCGCAAGTTTCTGGCAGGTGCGGCACTGGGGACAAGCGTAGCCGCCGGCTTTCCCATGATCGCCAGGGCGCAGCAGCCGATCACCCTGCGCTGGCAGAGCACGTGGCCGGCGAAGGATATCTTCCACGAGTACGCGCTCGACTACGCGAAGAAGGTCAACGAAATGTCGGGCGGCCGGCTCAGGATCGACGTGCTGCCGGCAGGTGCCGTCGTCAGGGCGTTCGATCTCATCGATGCGGTCGCCAAGGGCACGCTTGACGGTGGTCACGGGGTCTCTGCCTACTGGTACGGCAAAAACAGTGCCTTTTCCCTGTTCGGCACCGGCCCCGCGGTCGGCATGGATGCCAACAACTTCCTCGCCTGGATGGCGTACGGCGGTGGCCAGGCCCTGTACGACGAACTGGTGCAGAACGTGCTCAACCTCGACGTGGTCGGGTTCGTGTACGGACCGATGCCTACCCAGCCGCTGGGCTGGTTCAAGAAGCCGGTGCAGAATGCCGGCCAGCTCAAGGGGCTCAAGTACCGCACAGTCGGCCTCTCTATCGACGTCTTCAAGGCGATGGGCGCTTCGGTGAATGCGCTGCCGGGCGGCGAAATCGTGCCGGCGATGGATCGTGGTCTGCTCGACGCTGCCGAGTTCAACAATGCCAGTTCGGACCGCTTGCTGGGATTCCCGGACGTGTCCAAGGTCTGCATGCTGCAGAGCTACCACCAGCCGGCCGAGGCCTTCGAGATCCTGTTCAACCGCAAGCGGTACGACGCGCTGCCCACCGACATGAAGTCGATCCTGAAGATCGCGGCAGAGGCGGCCAGCGCGGACATGTCGTGGAAGGCGATCCACCGCTATTCACAGGACTACATCGAGATGCGCGAGAAGCAGGGCGTGCGCTTCTTCAAGACGCCGGACGACATCCTGCGCGCGCAGATGCGGGCCTGGACGACGGTCGTCGACGAGAAACGCAAAGAGAATCCCTTCTTCGCGAAGGTGCTCGATTCGCAGATGGCTTGGGCGCGCCGCACGGTGACCTGGTCGATGGACACGCTGGTCGATCCGCGCATCGCGTACAACCACTGGTTCGGCCCGAAACCTGCACCCGCAGCGCCGGCCAAGTCGTAAACGCACGCCGCGCAGCATTGACGTTGCCCTAGACAATCACCCTCCGCCGCAACGGAGGGTGATTTCTTTTTGGAAGGATGCACCATGCAGGGGTGGCTGTTGGCGGTCGACCGGATCAGCGCGTTCTTCGGCAAGGCTTTCGCCTGGCTGATCGTCGGCTTGACGCTGCTGATCAGCTTCGAGGTGTTCTGTCGCTATGTCCTGAACTCGCCGAACGACTGGGTCTGGGACACGACTTACATCCTGTACGGCATCCTGTTCATGATGGCGGGGGCCTACACGCTTTCCCGCAACGGACACGTCCGTGGTGACGTGCTGTACGGATTCTTTCCGGTGCGTGTGCAGGCCGGGCTCGATCTCCTGCTCTACTTCGTCTTCTTCTTCCCTGGCGTGGTGGCGCTGGTCTGGGCTGGCACCACGTTCGCGGAAACGAGTTGGGCGATCCGCGAACATTCGTCGGTGACGGCCTCGGGGCCTCCCGTGTACCACTTCAAGACCTTCATTCCCGTCGCGGGCGCGCTGCTCCTGCTGCAGGGCATCGCCGAAGTGGTGCGCTGCGTGATCGCACTGAGCGACGGTGCCTGGCCGGCGCGCCTGCACGACGTCGAGGAAGTGGATGTGGATAAACTGAAGAAGATGGTCGGCGTGGATGTTCCCGCCGTGCCCGCGCACGGGAGCGTGCGATGACAGGCATGAAATTCGGGTTGACGCTGATGGCCATCATCGTGATGGCTTGCGCGGTACTGTTCCCCTCGCCCGGCGACATGACGAACGGCCACCTCGGCCTGCTGATGCTCGCGCTGATCGTCGTGGCGATCATGCTCGGGTTTCCCACGGCGTTCACGCTGATGGGCATGGGCATGTTCTTCGGCTGGCTGGCCTTCGATTTCGATACCGCCAAGGTACTCGACCTCATGGTGCAGCGGGCCTACTGGGTGATGACCAACGATGTACTCATCGCCATCCCGCTGTTCGTGTTCATGGGGTACGTCGTCGAGCGGGCCAACATCATCGACATGCTGTTCCGCAGCCTGCACCTGTCCCTGTCGCGGCTGCCCGCATCGCTGGCCGTGGCTACCCTCATCACCTGCGCCGTCTTTGCGACGGCGACGGGGATCGTGGGTGCCGTCGTCACGCTGATGGGGCTGCTGGCCTTCCCGGCGATGCTGCGCCACGGCTATGACGTGCGCCTGGCCGCAGGGGCCATCACCGCGGGCGGCTGTCTCGGCATCCTGATCCCGCCGTCCATCATGCTGATCGTCTACGGTGCGACCGCCGGCGTATCGGTGGTCAAGCTCTATGCGGGCGCCTTCCTGCCGGGATTGATGCTGGCAACACTCTACATCGGCTACGTGATGCTGGTGGGCTGGTGGAAGCCGCATCTCGCGCCACGCCTGTCCGAGGAAGACCAGCGCATCCCGGCGCCGCCCTGGGCCGAGGCTGCAGTGGCGACCTATGGTCGCGGCCTCCTGGGTTCGATCTGGGCGGCGTTGCTCGCGCCACGCCGCTTCCAGGCGGCCAGGGCGGCGGCCGGTGTGGCCCCGGAGCGCCGGGAGGTAGCGGTGAAGGCGCTGGTCAGCGCGGCACCGGCTCTCGCGGTACTGAGTATGGTGGTCGTGATCCTGGCCTATTACGACGCGAGATCGCGTGCCGATGCGCCGCTGGAAGGGGCAGCGCCGATTGAAATGGGAATCTCGTCCAGCCCGGGTGCCGGCACCCAGCTCTCAGTCACCGGCCTGGCCGAGCCGCCGCCGAGCGAAACGCCCGAGCCCTCCGCGACCGGCCTTTCCGAACCGCCACCCGCAGCCTCGACGGAGCAACTTCAGCCGCTGGGCAACGTGGCGGAACCGGCGTCGCCCCAGGAGCGCCCGCTGTCGGCGCAAGCGCCCCCGCCGGATGCCGCGGCCACCGACAGTCCCCAGGGGTTCGACTGGGGCAAGCTCCTGATCGGGTTCACCGTGATCCTCGGCGGGGTGTCGGCATGGTTCTACTGGCGCACCGATTACAAGCGCCTCCATGTGCTGCAACTGCTGCTGAAATCATTCTTCCCGCTGACGATGCTGATCCTTATGGTGCTCGGGTCGATCGTGTTCGGCCTGGCGACACCAACCGAAGCCGCGGCGATCGGTTCGCTCGGCGGCGTCGTGCTCGCCCTGCTCTACCGGCAACTCACCTGGCCGAGGCTGAAGGAGTCGGTGTTCCTGACCGCGCGTACGACTGCCATGGTCTGCTGGTTGTTCGTCGGCTCCAGCATCTTCTCGGCCTCCTTCGCGCTGCTCGGCGGCCAGGCGCTCATCGAGCAGTGGGTGCTGTCGATGGACCTGTCGCCCATCCAGTTCATGCTGCTCGCCCAGGCGATCATCTTCCTGCTCGGCTGGCCGCTGGAGTGGACCGAGATCATCGTGATCTTCATGCCCATCTTCATTCCACTGCTGAGCCACTTCAACATCGACCCGCTGTTCTTCGGGCTGCTGGTGGCGCTGAATCTGCAGACTGCGTTCCTGTCGCCACCTGTTGCGATGGCAGCCTTCTACCTGAAGGGCGTGTCACCACCGCACGTGACGCTGAACCAGATCTTCGCCGGAATGATGCCGTTCATGGTGATCCAGATCATCGCCCTGGCCCTGCTCTACATGTTCCCGCAGATCGGCCTGTGGCTGCCTAACGAGCTGTACAAGTAGCGCGGGAGCAACCCCGCGCACCGGCGACGCGGCCCAGTATCACGGCGCGTCGTCGGTGGCAGCGTCGGCGTCGACGCCAGCCTGCAGGCTTTCGACGAGCCATCGGGCCGTGCGCAGCAGGCGCGCATCGTCGCCACGCTTGCCGACGAGCTGTACGCCCATCGGCAGGCCGTCCTCCGAGCGCATCAGCGGCAGGCTCAGGGCCGGCATGCCGCACAGGGTCCACAAGGTGCAGAACGCGGGGTCGCCCGTGTCGGCCAGGTTCGCCGGCGCGGGCCCCGCGGCAGCGGGCGTGACGATCGCATCGTAGCGATCGAAGAGGTCGTCGAACACCTCGTGCAGTATCGCGCTGCGGTCGCGCGCCTGGATGTAATCGACCGCAGTGACGCCCTGCCCGCGCTCGATCTGTGCGCGCAGGGCTGCGGACAACCGGTCGCGCCCCAGCTCGTATTCGAGGGCGAAGCTGGCGGCGATGTCTGCTTCCATGATCGTCCTGTGCCATTGCCAGGCCTGGCGCATCGGCTCGCCGAGGTCCTGCACGCCGACGCAGGGTCCCAGCATCTCGACCAGTTCCTCGAAGGCCAGCGTGGTCCCGGCCTCGGCCCGCTCCCACATCGGCGTACGCACGAAGGCCAGCCGCGGCCTCAACGGGGGCGACTGATCGAGGATGGCGCGAAACGCGGGCGACGCGACTGGATGGGTCGCCGGGTCGCCGGCGTCGAACCCGGCGAGGGCCTCCATGCACAACGCGATGTCTTCGAGGTGGCGGGCAAAGACGCTGACGGTGTCGAGCGCGGGCGAGCGCTTCAGGATGCCGGTACGCGGCACCAGTCCGAAGCTGGGCTTGAAGCCGTAGACACCGCAGAACGCCGCCGCCCGGATCGCCGATCCGTTGCTCTGCGTCCCGATCGCGACAGGCACCATGCCGGCGGCCACGGCAGCGGCCGAGCCGCTCGAGGAGCCGCCGGGTGTACGCGCGAGATCGTGCGGGTTGCGTGTCTTGCCGGGCGCGAGTGAAGCGAGTTCGGTCGTGACCGTCTTGCCCGCGATCAGCGCGCCACTGCGACGAAGCATCGCCACGACCGCAGCGTCGCCATCGGACCGCCGTCCGGCATGCAGCACCGTGCCGTTTTCCGTGGGCAGGTCGACGGTGTCGATGATGTCCTTGATGCCGACGGGCACGCCGTGGAGTGGGCCCAGGCTGCGTCCGCTGCGCCGTTCCTCGTCGGCCCGTCGCGCCTGGTCGAGTGCATGGTCGCGATCGATGAACGCCCAGGCGCCGACGTCGCCCTCGCGCGATTCGATCTGGGCGAGACAGGCCTTCATCAGATCCTCCGCGGCCAGCTCACCCTCCCGGATCGCCTTCGCTGCGTCGGTCGCACGTATCCATTGCAGGCCATCCATCGTCTTCGCTTCCTCATCCGGTTGGAACATCATCAACAATCGCTATACCAGAAAAACCGGGCCTGCCTGCGGATCCCTGTCAAGCACGCCTGCCAGGCACGGCGCGGCCAGGCGCGACAGGACACCGCCAGTTGCATCGTGACGTTCTACAATCCGCCAGGAAGCCGCCGCGCGCGGGCTGGCCAGATCGGTACGACAGCGCGTCGCCAGGCAGGCAGGCAGGCAGGTTCAGCGCGCGACGGCAGCATGGGAGCCATTCCTTGGTATCGGAAGAAGGCCGGCAAGCTCAGTTGTTCGATCACCGTCAAGCCCTCGCGCCGGTGCGCCTGGCCTGCGCGTGGTGCCGGTGAGCCCCGCCGCAACTGCGCACCAGCGGTCGCTGGCACGACTGGTCGCGCTGGTCTGCGCCGCACAGGTGCTGGTGCAGATCGGTGCATTCTTCTGGCCGGCGCTGCTGCCCGGCATGATGCAGCGCTGGTCGCTCACCAACAGCGAAGCCGGCTGGATCACCGCAGCGTTCTACGGTGCCTACATGCTCTCGGTGCCGGTGCTGGTGACTCTCACCGATCGCGTTGATCCGAAGCGCGTGTACCTGTTCGGCGTAGGCTGCACCGTCGCCGGGCACCTGCTGTTCGGGCTTTTCGCCGACGACTTCTGGTCCGCGCTCGCGCTGCGTGCGCTGACCGGCATAGGCTGGGCTGGCACCTACATGACAGGGCTGAAGCTGCTCGCCGACCGGGTCGATCGCCAGCTGATGTCGCGTGCGGTCACCGGGCATGCGGCATCGATCGGCGTATCGGGCGCCGCCTCGTTTGCCTGTGCCGACCTGCTGGACGGGCTGTTCGGATGGCGCGCCGCCTTCGGCATCGTCGCCGCCACGGCCGCGCTCGCATGGCTGCTGGTGGCCTGGCGGGTACCGGCGCAGGCAGCGCACGCGGCGCGACCGAAGCCCGCGGACGGCGGCTCGCTGTACGACTTCCGGCCCGTGCTGGCGAACCGCTCGGCGATGGCCTATGCGCTCGCCTACTGCGTGCATACGCTCGAGATGAACGCGATCCGCGGCTGGGGCGTGGCCTTCCTCGGCTACGTCGGGCTGACCAGCGGCGGCGCGCCTGCCGCGCTGGCACCGACCACCGTCCTGACACTGCTGGCGCTCGCCGGCACGATGGCGAGCGTCGCCGGCAACGAAGCGTCGATCCGGCTGGGCCGCCGTCGGCTGGTGACGCTGGCAATGGCCGCTTCGACCGTGCTGGCCGCCAGCATCGGCTGGCTCGGCAGCGCCAGCTATGGGCTCGCGGTGGGCCTGGTGTTCCTGTGGGGGTTGGTGGCCTGGCTCGATTCGTCCTCGCTCACCGCGGGTAGCGCCGGCACCGCGGATCCGGCACGGCGCGGCGCAACGCTGGCGGTGCATTCCATGCTCGGCTACGCCGGCGGCTTCGTCGGTCCCCTGCTGGTCGGCTTCATCCTCGACCTGTCCGGCGGCATGTCCGCTTCAGGCTGGAGCGCCGCGTTCGCTTCGATCGCGGTCCTCATGCTTGCTGCGCTCACGGCTTTCCGGATCATCCGACCGCGCGAACTGGAGGGAGATGCTGGCGCACCAGCCGCACGTCCGGCGCCCCCGGGATGACCTGACCCGGCAAGCGGGAGGCCGCAGCCGTCTCCCCTCAGACAGGTCGCTCGACTACTGGCTCGAACGACCTCGGCCGATAGCCAAAGTCGCGCTGCGCATCGCCATGGTCGAACACCATGTCCTTGGCCATCCGCCGTGCCATCTCGATGTTGAAGTCACGGTAGCGCGGGACGCACGACAGGCCCCAGAGCGCGAGGCCGACAGCGGCTACTGGCACCGGCAGCCAGCGCGGCGGACGGCCCACGGCCCGGAAGATCCTGAGCACCAGCTCGCGGTAGGACAGCACCTCGCTGCCGGACAGGTCGTAGGCGCGTCCTTCACTGCCCGTGCCGGCCAGCGCCGAGACACACGCCGCGGCAAGGTCGTCCGCGTGTACCGGCTGCCGCAGGCCTGCGCCTCCGCCTACCAGCGGGAAGACCCCGAAGCGCCGGATCGCCGCGGCGATCACCATCACGTTACGGTCGAGACCGGCCCCGTAGATCAGGGTCGGCCGGAACAGCGTCCAGCCGATACCGGCCGCCGCGCAGCTGCGCGCCAGCCCGGCCTCACCGGCTTCGAGGTCCGCGACGATGCGCTGCTCCCGCGGATGGGTCGAGCCAGCCTTCGTGAAACGGCTGGTCGAGCCGAATGCGATGACCCGGCGGAGGGCAGGCACACGAGCGGATTCGAGCAGCCTGGGCACCAGCTGCAGGGGACCCAGGTTTATCCAGTAGTCGCATCCGTCGACCCAGTTCGTATCGAGCGGGTGCTCCAGGTCGGCCTGTATCCATCGCGCCACGCCATGCCCCGTCCAGCGCTCGCCGAAAGAAGCCACCGCCTGAGTCTCCGGTCGGCGCGAGACCGCGATCACGCGGAAGCCGGCTGCCGCCAGGCGTGGCAGCAGAAAGAAACCGATCTGGCTCGCGGCACCTGTGACCACGACCGATCCCCGTGCCGGAAGCGCCGGCAGCGCGGGCGGATTCATGCCCGATCACCGGCGCGGCGCGGGCGCTTCACGGTTTCCTCGTAGACAGCGCGGCCTCGACGCGCGCCAGTGCCGCGCGCGCCGCGCGCAACTCGTCGAGCAATCGCGCGTCTCCGTCAGCTGCGGCCTCGCGACCCGCGTCGGCCGCCTCGATCGCCTTGCTCTCCTCCAGGCTGTTGATCACGACCGCCACGAACAGGTTGATCATCACGAACGTGCCGACGATCACGAACGAGATGAAGAAGAGCCACGCCCAGGGCGTCGCCTCCATCGCGGCATACATCACTTCGGCCCAGCCCTCCAGCGTCGCGACCTGGAACAGGGTGAGCAGCGCAGCTCCGAGGTTGCCCCATCGTTCCGGATCCGTTGCGTGGAACAGATGGTAGCCGGCCACTGCATAGATGTAGAACAGCAGCGCCACCAGCATCAGCACATGCCCCATGCCCGGCAGTGCATGGACCAGCGTGGCGACCACCAGCCGCAGCTTGGGCACCGCCGAAATCAGCCGCAGCACGCGCAGCAGCCGCACCATCCGCGCGACCATCGCGAGTTCGCCGGAGAAGGGCAGCAGGGACAACACCACGATGGTGAAGTCGAACAGGTTCCAGCCGTCGCCAAAGTAGCGGCGCCATGCAGGCGCGACGGCAGCGAGCTTCAAGCCGACCTCCGCGACGAATGCAGCGAGGATCAGGTGGTGCACCCATTCGATCATGCGGCCGGCGTGCGCCACGACGGTCGCCGAGGTCTCGAGGCCGACCAGTACTCCGTTGAGCACGATCAGCGCAATGATCAGGCGCTCGAAGCGCCGGTCGCCGACGATGCGGCGGGCCATAAGATTCATCGGGAGGAAAGCTTCCTTGTCGGGTCGGGCCTGAAGGCGCCATGCACCGCTCGACGACAGGCACCGCAACGGACATGCACCGCCTCGGAATATACCGGGTCCGGGCGAAGGTGAAAGCCGACACACGACTTTTGCAAGTGCCCCTGCTTGTCCCCCACAAGCCGGAAAGGGGGCCGTTCCGAACGTGATCCTGGTGGACGACGAAGCCCGAACATCCGCGCCCGCCTTCGATCACGCCTTCTCGAATACGAACATCCCGTTCCGGACATCGACCTTTACGGTGTCCTTCGCACCGAACCGGCCTTCGAGCAGTTCGCGCGCGAGCCGGTTCTCGATCTCGCCCTGGATCGCCCGCTTCAATGGTCGCGCGCCGAACACCGGATCGAAACCGGCCTTGGCGACCTCCGCCACCGCGGCATCGGTCACTTCCAGCGTCATCTCCATGGCGGCCAGGCGCCGCTCGAGCAGCTTGAGCTGGATGCGCGCGATGTTCGCGATGTTCGCCTCGTCGAGCGCGTGGAACACCACGATCTCGTCGATGCGATTGACGAACTCCGGCCGGAAATGCGTCTTCACCTCGGCCATCACTGCGACCTTCACGACACCGTAATCGCTGCCCGACATCTGCTGGATCATCTGCGAGCCGAGGTTCGACGTCATCACGATGACGGTGTTCTTGAAGTCCACCGTACGCCCCTGACCATCAGTCATGCGGCCGTCATCCAGCACCTGCAGCAGCACGTTGAACACGTCCGGATGGGCCTTCTCGACCTCGTCGAGCAGGATCACGCTGTACGGCTTGCGTCGCACCGCCTCGGTCAGGTGCCCGCCTTCCTCGTAGCCGACATAGCCCGGCGGCGCACCGATCAGCCGCGACACCGAGTGCTTTTCCATGAACTCGTACCTGTCGATGCGGATCAGGTGGTCCTCGGAGTCGAACAGGAACTCGGCCAGCGACTTGCACAGCTCGGTCTTGCCCACGCCGGTCGGGCCGAGGAAGAGG